>NZ_CAXCAM010000011.1:0-74018 GCF_963980585.1 uncultured Ilumatobacter sp. | reverse complement strand
GCCGGTCTCCTCGGTGGGGGCCGACGTATCGCCGGTCTCCTCGGACGAGTCGTCGTCGCTGCCGCACGCGGCGGCAACGAGGGTCAGTGCAAGTGCTCCGGCGAAGAGCCGGCGCTTGGGTGAGTTCACGTTTCACTCCTGAGGGGTATCGGATAAGAATGGCTTCACGCTGCCGCGTCACGCCGAAGATGGCGATGGCGACCAGCGAGAGGCAAGCTACGGACCCGAGGTGAATCCGGCCGCAGCGTCAGGTGAACGAGAGGTGAACTGTTCTCGACGCGCGTGCGAACAGCGGCCCGCGAAGTCGCGATGTGTTCAACGAGACCACAATCTGCGGTCGGTCGCCGACGTGGAGCGCGTCAGCCGCGCGGCGGCGTCTGCTGTTCGACGGCCCATCGGTACATCTGCTCTTGCGGATGTGGCGCGAACACGTCAGTCGGACCCATCCGTTGCCACGTGTCATCGGGCTGGAGCTCCCAGCACACGATGCCATCGGCGAGTTGGAAGTTGATGGCCTGGTCGAGCCATGCACGGTGTCGAGCGTGTTCGATTGGCACCAACACCTCAACGCGGCGGTTGAGGTTGCGCGGCATGAGGTCCGCTGAACCAATGAGATAGACCTCGTCGCTCTGCGCGCCAGGCAGCCGACCGTTCACGACCACGTTGCCGTGCTTGAAGCGGTAGATGCGACTGTGCTCGAGATAGCGCCCAAGAATGCTGCGGACGCGGATGTTCTCGCTCATACCGGGCACGCCGGCACGCAGACAGCAGATGCCACGCACGAGGAGTTCGATGCGGACACCGGCCTCACTCGCGGCATAGAGCGCTTCGACCATCTCATCGTCGGCAATCGAGTTGCACTTCATGACGATTTCGCCCTCGGCGCCGAAGCTGGCTTCGTGCTCGATCAGGTCGAGGAGTTGGCGACGCAGGTCGCGCGGCGCAACGAGCAACGTCGAGTAGTCGTGTGCGCGGCTATAGCCAGTGAGGTGATTGAACAGTTGTGCTGCGTCAGCGCCGATATCGGGGTCGCACGTGATGACTCCGATGTCTTCGTAGTTGCGCGCGGTCTTGCTGTTGTAGTTCCCCGTGCCGATGTGGACGTAGCGCCGCAGCTGATCGCCATCATCCCGCACGACGAGCACCACCTTGCTGTGCGTCTTCAGACCGACCATGCCGTACACCACGTGGACACCGGCGCGTTCGAGCTGTTTGGCCCACTGCACGTTGGTCGCCTCATCGAAGCGCGCCTTGATCTCGACGAGCACGGCGACCTGCTTGCCGCGATCGGCCGCCTTCATGAGGCTCCGGATGATTGCGCTGTCGCCGCCCGCCCGGTACAGCGTCATCTTGATCGACTGCACCTTCGAGTCGTCCGCAGCCTGAGAGATGAACTCCTCGATGCTGCTTGAGAAACTCTCGTACGGGTGATGCAGCATCGCTGCGCGATGGCGGACCACGTCGAAGATCGGCCGATCGCCCTCGTCAGCCGCTGCGATCCGGCCAGCGGTCGCAGGCGGCCAGGGCGTGTCCTTCAAGTCCGGTCGATCGAGTGACATCAATTGGGAGAGGCAGCTGAGATCGAGCGGGGAGCGATGGAGCGTGACGTCTTCTCGCGACAGGTCGAGTTCCCGAACCAGAAGATCGAGGATCTCGTCGCCGATGTCGGCGGCAACCTCGAGACGTACTGCCTGGTTGAACCGCCGTCGACGGAGCTCCATTTCAACGGCCTCGAGCAGGTCATCGGCTTCTTCGTCTTCAACCGTCAAGTCGCCATTGCGGCTCACGCGGAACGTTGCCCAGTTCTCAACGACCATGCCGACAAAGAGTCGGTCGAGCTTGGCACCGATCACCAATTCGGCGGGTAAGAACCGACCGGGCGAACACTCGATGAGTCGCGGGAACACGTCCGGAACTTTGAGCCGAGCAAATCGGCGGTCACCCGTCTCAGGATCGGCCACGTTGACGGCGAGCGACAGCGCAAGGTCAGAGATGTACGGGAACGGGTGGCCAGGATCGACAGCCAACGGCGTGAGAACCGGAAACATCCGCTCCTCGTAGAAGTCATCAAGCTCGACGCGCTCGGCGGGCGTTGTGTCCTCCCAGCCGATGATCTCGACACCGGCGGCACGGAGTTCGGGCACGAGGTGGTCAACGAACGCGTCGTCGAGACGCTCGATCATCTCGGGCACCCAGACCGCGATCGCAGCAAGCTGCTGGGCTGGGGTACGGCCGTCCCAGGTCGGTTGGTCGATGCCGGCGATCAGTTGGTCTTTGAGCGCTGCAACTCGGACCTGGAAGAACTCGTCGAGGTTGGTCGACGCAATGGCACAGAACTTTGCACGTTCGAGCAGCGGGATCCCGGGCTCGGACGCGAGCTGCAGTACCCGTTCATTGAACGCGAGCCAACTGAGCTCGCGGTTCAGGAACCGCTCGTCGATTTCCGTGCTTCTCACAGACCCAGGGAGCTCAGGCGTCTTCAGGGCGACCCAGATCCCACTCGATCGAGATCAATTCGCGCTCGGCATCGCGCACGATGCGCTCGCGGTTGCGGCGGAACTGCGGATCATCACGCGGGACGAGGACCAGGCGAGCGAGCACGCGGGCGCGGAATTCGTCAAGCGTCTGTCGGTCGCCCCAGTCTCCGTAGACCTCCCAGTGCGGCGCGACCGGGCCGTGATACACGATCCGGGCATGTGCTCGGGGTTCTTGGGGCTCGACGGCGACGTCACTCATTGCGACGACGATACCGCCTCGGAGGGCAGCAGGCTCGCTGATCGTTGGGTCGCCCGGCGCAATCATGCCAAGAAACTTTCTGTCGAGAGATCCCACCGATCGTTACGAACGTGTTACAGTTTCCTGTCAACAACGCAACAGAGCGATGCGAGCATCGCTCCAGCAACCGAGTTGACGAGGTCGCGACATCCGCAGACGGTCGTCGGCACGAACATCTCGAAACGAACAAGAAATTGGGAACCAAGCACTGTTTCCAGACGTCAAAATGTCAAGCAGCGATTCAGTCGATGCCCATCAGCACCGACTGATCCCGCAAACGAACACAACGTCGAGAGGACGAGACATGATGAAGCGCAACAGAAACTCAGCCCGCCACACCGATCGGCCATCGGGCCTGAGCCGCGCAGACCGGGCCGCGCTCAATGAGCGGCCCGAGGAGCTGAACACCGCTCCCCACGACCCAGACTCCGAAACAGCATGGATGGCCGACGGCAACTGCCGTCTCCACCCGCCGGCGACCTTCTTCCCCAGCGACGGCGTCGGCGTCGATCGCGCCCGCAAGATCTGTCGCGACTGTCCCGTCGCCGCAGCCTGCCTTGAGTACGCACTCGATGCACGAATCGACCACGGGGTCTGGGGCGGCTGCAGCGAGCGTGAGCGGCGACGCATCTCGAAGCGGCGTCGCGAGGACGCTCTGACGGCGACATCGTCCGTCTCCGTTGACGTCTCGGTCTGACGTCGCGCCCCTGCCGGACGTCGCGTGGCGTGAACATCGCCCCACTCACTTGACTCGAAAATAACGAACGCCCGGCCGTGCTGGCCGGGCGTTCGTTGTTTGTCGAGTTGACTTTGTCGAGTCGGCCGGGACGACCGGCTCAAGCTCAGTCCGCTTCGGTCTTGGCGTCCTCGCGTGGCTTGTTCGCCTCGTCGAGCCCGTCCTTGAACTCTTTCTGCGCCTTGCCGAGGTTCTTGGCGAGCTTGGGTAGCTGCGAGCCACCAAAAAGCACGAGGACAAGAACGAGAAGAATGATGCCCTCTGGGCCACCAAGCGTGAAACCGATCATCTGATGAGGTTACCTCACATCGCTGCGGTTCGCAGCGCGACGTCAGGCCCCGATGATCGAGCGAGCAACCTGAGCACGTTGTCGGCGGATGCGTCGACGCTCGCGTTCAGACAGACCGCCCCAAATTCCGAACTTCTCGCCGTTCTGCAGTGCGAACTCAAGGCAATCGTGTTGCACTTCGCAACCCCGACAGACTTCCTTGGCCTCACGCGTGGACGCCCCGCGCTCGGGGAAGAACAAGTCGGGGTCGACGCCGAGACAGTTGGCGTGGTCGTGCCAGTCCTGTTCGGGTTCGACGGGCGTGGCACTGACGGTGATACTCGATGTCGTAATGAACTGCATGAGAGGACCTCCTGACGGGTCCGGATAACGATGAGTTGCTCTGGCTTTTTGCAAGGTTTTTTTGACATGCAGTGCGCGTCGGTCCCCGGTGCAGCGTGAATGCTTGACGCCATCGCAACAACCTTGTAACTACAGTAATGTCATTCTGCCAGAGCGGTTCCCCGGTTTGCAAGTGCGCGTTCAAAAGAATCGCGCGCAACGCGCGAATCGTTCGCGCTGTTCGCGCGGACATGACGAACCAATGACACCCTTCGCCCTTCGGCAGCTGGGCCCTCGACCAGCGCGGAGCTCAGCCAGCGCGGCGGGCGCTTCTCGCAAGGGCGCGTTTGCCCTCCATGAAGTCGACAAGCACGTAATCCCCGAGGTTTTCCGGAGTCGTAAAAAACGCACGACCCCGGTTGATCGAGGTCATCTGCTCGATGAATGCCCGCAACGATCCGTCGGCGCCGAGGCCGAAGGTGTTGATGCGGATCTGCTCTTTCGTGCAGCGCACGACTTCGCGCAGCGTTGCTTCAATGGTTTCACGCGCCGGCGGATAGTTGAAGAAGGGATAGCCGTCAGGCGTGATGTGCGCCGTTGGCTCACCGTCGGTGATCATGATGATCTGCTTCGTCCCGGACTCCCGAGCGAGCAGCTGGCGAGCGAGCGTGAAGCCATGGTGCATGTTGGTGCCGTAGACGAAGTCCCACGACACCTCGGGCAGTTGCTCCGGAGTGAGGACTCGGGCGGTCTCAGAGAACCCGACCAGGCCGAGGTAGTCGCGCGGGAACTGCGACGAAATGAGGCTGTGCAACGCCATGGCAACCTTCTTCGCCGGCAGGAAGTTGTCGCGCATCGGCATCGAGAGCGACAGGTCGAGCATCAGCACCGTCGACGAACGCGTGAAATGCTCGGTCTTCTCAATCTCGAAGTCGTCGGGGTGCAGATCGACCGGTGACCCACCGCCCGTTCGCCGCACGGCATTGCGGATCGTGCGATTGAGGTCGAGCTGGAACGGGTCGCCGTACTCGTACGCCTTGGTGTCATACGTGCGCTCGTGGCCTTGGCCGATGTTGCTGGTCTCGTGCTGGCCAATCTGATCCTTGGCAAGCTTCGAGAACAGTTCACGCAGCGCATTGGAACCAATCTTGCGGAGACCCTTCGGGGTCATCTCCAAGCGCCCTTCTTTCTGCTCGATGAGACCAGCTTCCTCGAGCTGTTTGGTCAGCTCAGCCAGCCGCCCGAGCGACTTCGCGGCATCGTCGCCCATTAAGTCGCGGACTTTGTCCATGTCGGCTTCGGCCAGGGCGCTCGGGCTCGACGCGTTGCGCAGGAGGTTCTCGAGCTGGTCCAAATCACCGAGCTCTTGCATCTGCTGCATGGCTTGCCCCATGCCCATCGGATCCTGGCCATCGAAGTCGTAACTCTGGTTCCACTGCATCTGCGGAAACATCTGCTGCAGATTCCCGGACAGCTGTTGCATTTGCCATTGCAGATCCATGTCGTCCATGAGCTGATCGCTGAGCTGCTGCATCTGCGCCCGCTGCTCGGGCGACATCGAGTTCATCATCGCCTGCATCGCGGCCATCCGTTGGGCCATCTGCTCGAGCAGTTCTTCCACTGACTCGGGCTGCTCAGGGAAGAAGTCGCCGAACTTCTCCATGAAGTCCTCGAAGCCCGGGTCCTCACCGCGCTGATGCTTCTCGAGCATCTCATTGAGCGCTTGCATCATGTCTTTCATGCGGGCCATGTCTTCGGGCCCCATCTGCTCCATCGCACCCGACATCTGGTCGACCATCTGTTGCATCAGCTGCTCTTTGAGCTTCTCCATCAGCTGATCGAAGCGTTGCTTGGCCTCTTTCGACTCGAAGTTGTACGTGTCGAGTTCGCGGACCTTTCCGGCGAGATCATCAGGCATCAGATCGAGCCGCATATTGCGTTCCATCGCGGCGTTCTGCGCGTTCTCGGCGCGTCGTTCGTCACCCGAGCGCTGCGCATCGTTCAGGGCGTTTTCGATGGCATGACGTTCTTCGTCAATCAGGTCATTGAGTTCGTCGTTGATCTCGTCGTACACGCCACCCAGATCATGCTGGTCGAGACGGTTCTGTCGCTCCTCGCGCAGCTGTTCAAGCAATTCCCGCAGGCCTTGCAACTGGTTGCCGTCGCGGTCACGCATCCCGTCCTGCATCATCTTGCGCAATGCCGCGTTGACGTCGCCGTGGTACAGCAGCTCGTCGGTCAACTCGTCGAAAGCAGCGTCAGCATCGAATTCGAAACCGGTCTGCGTGCCATCCCACCGGGAGTACTGGAACCGTGACGTCATGTGCCGAACCTACTTGCTTCCGGCTACACACGTCCTGCTGGCCAACCCAGCGTTTGCGTACCTGACACCTGTCGTTGGCGACACATGACAGGTACGCAAACGAGAGAGGGACGCGGCGGAGAGGTGTCAACGGCACAACTTGTTCATCTGCAGTTCAAACCACATTGATGTGAGGATGCAATAGCATGGGCTTTATGCGGGTACCGCGCACCTTTGTCTTCGTCGATCTCTCCGGATTCACGAACTACACCGCTGCCTTTGGCGACGACGCCGCCGGGCGGATTCTCGGCGCGTTCCGCACCATCGTTCGTGCGGTTGCGTCCGAGCGAGGCGTCCGCATCGCCAAGTGGCTCGGCGACGGCTGCATGGTCGTCGCCGTCGACCAGGCTGACGCCATCGCGTTCGTGCTCGACCTCGACCGGCGGTCCAACGAAGTCTGCGCACCGCTCACGGTACGTTCCGGGCTCGCTACTGGCCATGCGTTGTTGTTCGAAGGCGATGACTACATCGGCTCTGCGGTCAACATGGCATCGCGCCTCTGTGATCACGCGAAAGGCATCAACGCATTGATGCCCACGATGCACATCGAGCGGCTGCCCGAGGGCGTCAACGCCACCTCGGTCGGCGAAGTTGAGCTGCGCGGGTTTCCCGGCCCGATCGACGTGGTGGCGTTGACCGGCGTTCCGTTGCCGATCGACGCTGACACCGAAGATCTCTGGACGCGCACGCCGTTCATCTGATTCTCGATCACCGTTTCCCTCATGACCTTCACCCGCGGCGCGACGCTGACGACGGCGACGACGTTCGGTCACGCTGACACGTCAAATCTCGGCCCGACAGCCGGCAACGGGTTTTACAAGCGCTGGCCCGACGACCTCGCGCTCCTCCAGGAACTCGGTATCACCGACATTCGGCTCACGTTCGATTGGGCGCGGCTCCAGCCGAAGCCAGGCGACTTCGACGGTGACTGGTCAGACCGCTTCGAGCAGATGATCGCTGCATCGGACGCCATCGGGCTGCGCGTCTGGGCAACCCTGCACGACGGGGCAGAGCCACGCTGGGTCACCAACGAGGGCGGAATTCACGATGACACCGTCGCTGAGAAATGGTGGCCACGCTTCGCCGAGCGAGTCGCCGACCGCTTCGGCGAAGACATCGCCGGGTGGATTCCGTTCACCGGCATCGACAGCCAATTCTCTGCATCGGCCTGGCGCAACACGTGGACGACACTGAGCGGCGGCTCCACGCCAGTCGTCGCGGCGCTTGATGCCGAACGGCTCGACTCCGTCGGCGATTACCTCGACACTTCCGACATCATCGGGATCACCCTGGCACACGGCGAACTCGCCGATTCCGAACCGGACGACGGGCGCCTCGATCAGATTCGCGTCCGGCTGCACGACACCATCGGCGCAGCTGCCGACGCCGCAGCAGACCATCAACTGATCATCAGCCAGTTCACGCCACATCACCACGATGCCGATGTCGCCGGGCAGCTCGTTGCCTCCTTTGTCAACGCAGTCACGGGTGCGATCGACGATGGCGTCGACCTTGGCGTGGTCTTTCTCGATCCAGCAATCGCCGGCCCCGATTCACCCAACGGTCTCCTCAGCGCCGAGCGTGCCCCGCAGCCGGCAGCCGAGGCCTACCTTCCCGCCGCCATCTGAGAAATCGCCCGAGTGGGCACAGGCCAGTCTTCCTGGTCGATGCTCAGGGTCAATGCTCATAGTGATGGATCTCGGGACGGTCTGTGCGCTGCAGATCCGTGATCGCGACGCCGACGTCGTGTGTGGCGTGAACCAGCCGCTGCACCACGTCAAACGGCTCAGCGACCGAGTCGGCATGGTCCATGTCGGCGATCAGCAGGTCGAGCCGACGACGTGAACGCCACGCGGCATATCGCGCCCACTCCCGCGTCAGAGTCACGGGCTCATCGACGTGGAAGAGATCAATATTGCGAGTCTGATCATCGACACGAACATCGGTAGCGACATATCCGTTGACCATCGAAATGCGCTCGCCCAACTGGTGCAGCGGGCCGCCACGATGAACCACCATATTGCCGTGCAGCGCAACGGCGAAACCTGGTCCGGGCCATTCGACGCTCACACAGCGGTCGGCGGGTGGACGTTCACCGCGGTCAGCCATCACCGCAACCTCGGCCTTCGTCCCGACGAAGTACTCGAAATCACCACCATCGAGCACCTGCGGATCAGCGACCATCATCACGTAGTCCAGCGCAAGGGTGTCGTGGTGCCACTTGTCGACGGCCGAGCCGATCTCAGCCGGTGCGAAGTTGAGGTGCCCCAGCTGCGACGAGATCGGATGCGGCGCAACATCGACCGAGTAGATCGAGCAGAGATGCTCGGTCACATCCGGCGAGATACACAGGTCCCGGAGCCAACGAGACTGATGGCAGCCGCTGCGCACCGATCGTTCGATCCGCGGGTTGGCCTGCGCAAAGCGCTCAAGCCGACGCGCGATGTCGAGCATCACTGCGGCCCCCTCTGCTGAAAGCACCCGAAACGCTGACGTCGCCGCGACACGAGTCGCGGTGCTGGCAATTTCGTCGTCGGAGTAACCGAACTCATCGAGTGTCCGCACCACAGCGGGCATCTCGAGTTGCAGATGAACCGCAGGGTCGAATCCGGGTTCATCATCCAACCAGTCAAAGCCCGGCGGCTGGGCCGAGAACGGCAGGATCGCAGCAGTCACAGGGTCAGTGTCTCAGACTCGACTCCGTCGAACCCGGCGAAACGGGCAACAGCATCAGGTACGGCCGCGATAGGTGGCCGACTCGCCGCTGGCGTCTTTGTTCAGGCGCTTCGACAGGTGCAAACCCTCGAGGATGAACTCGACAGCGGCAGCAACCGACGCCGGAGACTCATCGCCGCCGGTCAGCACAGCAACAGGAGCGCGCAGCGCATCAACTTGCTCGACGACTGCAGCGAGCTCGGCACTGGTCATCGACTCTCCGGTGTGTGCCACCGCGCCTTCTTCGAATGCATCGACAACAGCCCGTGTGTGCTCAGGCGGAACGGTGTCTTTGAAAACCGTGAGGACCGCGCCCTTGATGAGGCTTTCCATGATCACGCCGTCGCGACCTTCCTCGATCGATTCAATCTCAATCTTGCCCATCGAGCTCGCGGCCAGCGCACCGAGGTCGTCCACGCGGGCAACAGGGCTGGTCTCACCAGACCGCAACCCACGCCGCAGCGCGTTGGCCGCCATCGCTTCGTAGTTACTCACACTGAGCCGGACACTGACGCCGCTGCGCTGATTGACTTGGTTGCTCGATCGCGCCAAGTGCGAGAAGGTCGCAACGACCTCGGTCAAGTAGTCGGGCACCGTGACCTTGATCGCGCCGTTGGGCGTGTCGACGTCGAGCGACGCGGCCTCCTGCAGCATGATGTCGATCTCGGTCCGCACGTCGAGTGGGTAGTGCGTGCGAATCTGGCTGCCGAAACGATCCTTGAGCGGCGTGATGATGCGGCCGCGGTTGGTGTAGTCCTCCGGGTTCGCCGATGCCATCAGCATCACGTCGAGCGGCAAACGGATCTTGTAGCCGCGGATCTGGACGTCGCGCTCTTCGAGAACGTTCAACAGGCCGACCTGAATCCGCTCCGCGAGGTCCGGAAGTTCATTCATTGCAAAGATCCCGCGGTTGGTGCGCGGGACCATCCCATAGTGCAGCGTGAGCTCGTCAGAGAGGTACCGGCCTTCGGCAACCTTGATGGGGTCGACCTCGCCAATCAGGTCGGCGATCGACGTATCGGGCGTGGCGAGCTTCTCGCCGTACCGCGTGTCGCGGTGGACCCAGTCGATCGGCGCATCGTCGCCCAATTCAGCAACCAAGTCCCGGGAGTGCTTGGAGACAGGGTGATACGGATCGTCATTGATCTCACTGCCCGCAATGATCGGCATCCACTCGTCGAGCAGGCCGGTCAGCGAGCGGATCATGCGCGTCTTGGCCTGACCACGTTCGCCGAGAAACACCACGTCGTGGCCAGCCAGCAACGCATTCTCAAGCTGCGGCATCACCGTCTCTTCGTAGCCCTGCACGCCGGCGAACAGCGGCTCGCCGGCCGCCACCTTCGCGATTGCGTGCTCGCGAACCTCCTGCTTGACGGGCCGAGAGACCCATCCAGATGCTTTCAATTCACCGAGCGTGGATGCGCTGGGAGCGCCTGCGTCTGCCATGCGGTGAACCTAACCCAGCTGTGTCGCCCATGTTCATCCGGGCGCACAGTCACCTGCTCATGGCCAACTCGGCTGTAACGCGTACGCTTCGACGATGGAGTTGAGTCGCCGCAAACTAGACGGTCGCTGGGTCGCGGTCGAGGCGAACGACGACGTCCGTCGGTACGGCATCGAGCTCGACACCGACGACACGACCTGGGAACCGGTCATCGTGCCAGGGCACTGGCGCGACACTCCGAAGTTTGCCGCCAGCGATGGTCCGGTGATGTACCGACATCGCTTCAGTGCCGACCCCCCGGGCGACGGCGCGCGTCGATGGATCACCCTGGACGGCATCTTCTATCAAGCCGATGTCTGGCTCGATGGCGCGTACCTCGGCGATCCCGAGGGCTATTTCTTTCCACACACCTTCGATGTCACAGCACTCTCCGAACTCGACGACGAACACGTGCTGGCGATCGAGGCCACGTGTGCGCCCCAGGGCGGTCCGAACAACCGCCGGAACATCACCGGCGTGTTCCAACATTGGGACGGCATCGATCGCCAGTGGAATCCGGGCGGAATCTGGCGCAGTGTTCATCTGTACGACACCGGACCGGTACGCGTCGATCGGTTCCGCGTGCTGTGCCGCGACGCCGACACGCGGCGAGCGCACGTACAGCTGGCCGCACGACTCGACAGCGATGCACAGCGCAGCGTCACCGTCCGCACCTTTGTCGACAACGAACTCCACGATGAACACGTGCACCTCGTTGCCTCTGGCGAAAACCAGATCGAGTGGAGTCTCGACATTGTCGACCCACGCCTCTGGTGGCCACGGAATTTGGGCGACCAACTCCTGACCAATGTGGCGGTCGAATTGATCGTCGATGGAGAACTCAGTGACCGGCGTGAGCGACGAACCGGGCTCCGTCAGGTCACGTGGGACAACTGGATCTGCTCGGTCAACGGTGAACGTCTCTTTCTGAAGGGCGCAAACTTGCTGCCGACACGCGCTGGGCTGGCTGATGCTGACAAAGGCGCGGTCCGCCGCGACCTTGAGCATGCGGTGGACCTTGGCCTCGACGTCGTCCGGGTCCACGGTCACATTGCCGACCGCGAGGTCTACCGCGCCGCTGACGAACTCGGCATGTTGATCATGCAAGACTTTCCGCTGCAGTGGGGTCATGCCCGCAGCGTGCGCGGCCAGGCCGTTGACCAAGCGCGCGCCGCCGTCGACACACTCGGTCACCACCCGTCAATCGTCCAGTGGACCGCCCACAACGACCCATCAGCCACCACGGCGGTCGATCGTTCCGATTGGAAGAAGCGGACGCGGCAGGTGATGGCACACCAACTCCCGTCGTGGAACAAGTCGGTGCTCGACCGATGGGTGAAGCGATCGTTCGAGAAAGCTGACGCGAGCCGCGAGACGGTGGCGCACTCGGGCGTGCTGCCTCATTTCCCACAGCTCAGCGGCACCGACACACACCTCTGGTACGGCTGGCACCGCGGCGATGCCGAGGACCTGGCCGGCCTGGCTGCACGCGTCCCGCGGTTGGTGCGGTTTGTGTCCGAGTTCGGAGCCCACGCGCCGCCGAACACCGCCCCGTTCATCGATGACGAGTTGGCTGCCCACGAATGGCCCCATCTCGACTGGGACCGCTTGCACAACGAGTTTGGGTATCAACGCGATCAGTTCGAGCGACTGTTCCCGCCTGATCAGTACGAGTCATACGAGTCGTGGCGCAACGCAGCTCAGCGATATCAGTCCCATGTACTGAAGACACACATCGAGACGTTGCGACGGCTGAAGTATCGCCCCAGCGGGGGGTTCTGCTTTTACGCGCTCGCCGACCCCGGGCCCGTCATCTCCGCCAGCGTCCTCGATCACGAGCGGGTCCCGAAGGATGCCTACGCCGTCGTCAAGGCGGCGTGCACACAGGTGTTGGTCGTCGCTGGCACCCTGCCCGAGTGGGTCAACGAAGGCGACCGATTGCGGCTCGACGTCCACCTCATCAATGACCTGCGCGAAGAGATCGACTTCGCCGTGGTCGACGCTGTTGCGTCGTGGGCAGGTGGCGAGCAGCGGTGGAGATTCGGTGGGCCGGTGCCCGCCGACGACGTGGTCAAAGTGGGCCAGATTGACATGACCGTGCCCGAGACATTGGGCGAACTGTCCTTCACGTTGACGATGACGGCCGGCGACATCACCAGCCGTAACCGCTACGCCACCGCAGTCACGCTTCCCCCGGAAGCCTGACGATCGCCGTTGCATCTGGTGCCAGGCACCAGATGCAACGCTCAATCAACGGGCCAGGGCTTTGCGGTTCTTGAACTTCGACTTGGCGTAGTCAACGTTCATCGTGGCGATGTTGTCGATCGAAATTTCTTTCGGGCATGCCGCCTCGCACTCGCCATGGTTCGTGCACGAACCAAAGTGCTCGTCCATCGTCTCGACCATTGCCTCAGTGCGCTTGTATCGCTCGGCCTGGCCCTGCGGGAGCAGGTTGAGGTGAGCGATCTTCGCACCGGTGAACAGGTTCGCCGCGCTGTTCGGGCATGCCGCCACGCAGGCTCCGCAACCAATGCACTCCGCTGCGTCCATCGACGCATCGGCAACCGGCTTCGGAATGGGAATGAGGTTCGCGTCTGGCGCACCACCGGTCGGTGCGGTGATGAAGCCACCCGACTCGATGATCCGATCGAACGGGGAACGATCGACCATGAGGTCTTTGATGATCGGAAACGCGGTGGCGCGCCACGGCTCGATCACGATCTCGTCACCGGATTCGAACTGACGCATGTGCAGCTGACACGTTGCCGTGCCCCTCTGCGGGCCATGTGCCTGGCCGTCGATCATCAACGAGCAGGTACCGCAGATGCCTTCGCGGCAGTCATGGTCGAAGACCACCGCTTCTTTGCCTTCTTCGATGAGCCGTTCGTTCAAGATGTCGAGCATCTCGAGGAACGACGCCTCGTCGCTGATCTCGGGGATCTGGTGAGTTTCGAAGCGACCCTGCGCGTCGGGACCATCCTGGCGCCAGATCTTCAGATTGATGTTGGAGAGATTGTGTGACACGTCTGGGCCCTTACTTGTACGACCGGGTGGCGAACTTGACGACTTCATATTCGAGCTTCTCGCGATGCTCGATCGGCTTGGTGGCGTCACCGCTCCACTCCCACGCCGTGACGTGAGCGAAGTCCTCGTCGTTGCGGACCGCCTCGCCATCGTCGGTCTGGTACTCGGAGCGGAAGTGGCCGCCGCACGACTCTTCGCGGGTGAGAGCGTCCTGGCACATCAGTTGCCCAAGCTCGAAGAAGTCGTCGACTCGCGCTGCCTTCTCGAGGGTTTGGTTGGTGCTCGTGCCCGTGCCTGTGACGCGGAGGTCCTTCTTGAACTCCTCGTGCAAGGCCGGAATCTCAGACAGTGCCTTCTGCAGGCCCTGCTCGTTGCGATCCATGCCGCAGTAGTCCCAGATGATGCGCCCGAGTTCACGGTGGAAGTGGTCGGGACCCTTTGTGCCTCCGATGTCGAGATACCCCTGGAACCGGGCCTGAGCTTCAACCTCGGCAGCTTTGAACGCGTCGTGGGTCTCGTCAGGAATCGGCTTGTTGAGCAGATCGGCGAGGTACGGGGCAATCGTGTACGGCAGCACGAAGTAGCCATCGGACAGCCCCTGCATCAACGCTGAGGCCCCCAGGCGGTTCGCGCCATGATCGGAGAAGTTGGCTTCGCCGGCACAGAACAGACCGGGGACTGTGGTCTGCAACTCGTAGTCGACCCAGAGACCACCCATCGTGTAGTGGCTGGCCGGATAGATCCGCATCGGCATCTCGTAGGGCGACTCGCCGGTAATGCGTTCGTACATGTCGAACAAGTTGCCGTAGCGCTCCTTGATGACTTCAGCACCGAGACGCTCGATCGATTCTGCAAAGTCGAGGTAGACGCCGTTCTTGAGCGGTCCGACACCTTGACCGTTGTCGACGGCACGCTTGGCGGCTCGCGACGACACATCGCGTGGCGCAAGGTTGCCGAAGCTGGGGTAGATCCGTTCGAGGTAGTAGTCGCGATCGTCCTCGGGAATCTGTGCAGCCGGCCGCGTCTCGTCCGGGTTGTTCGGCACCCAGATGCGGCCGTCGTTGCGGAGTGACTCCGACATCAGCGTCAGCTTCGACTGGAAGTCGTCGGCCTGCGGGATACACGTCGGGTGAAT
Source organism: uncultured Ilumatobacter sp. (assembly GCF_963980585.1). Taxonomy (NCBI): domain Bacteria; kingdom Bacillati; phylum Actinomycetota; class Acidimicrobiia; order Acidimicrobiales; family Ilumatobacteraceae; genus Ilumatobacter; species uncultured Ilumatobacter sp. The sequence continues at coordinate 59,178 of NZ_CAXCAM010000011.1, read as the reverse complement.
CTGGGTGTAGCTCGGGTTGGCGAAGGCCGCGCCACGCCGATGAGCCCGCCAAGCCGCAGTGACGTTGCAGGCCATTGCGTTGGTCGACAAGTAGAAGGCGTTGCCGTAACCGCCGGTGGCGAGCACGACGGCGTGCGCCGAGTGCGAGCGGAGCTCGCCGTTCATCAAGTCGCGGGTGACGATGCCGGCGCAGCGACCGTCGACGTTGACAACGTCGACCATCTCGGTCCGGTTCCAGAGCTTGACGTTGCCGAGGCCGATCTGGCGTGCCAACTGTTGGTAGGCACCGATCAGCAGCTGCTGGCCGGTCTGGCCTCGCGCATAGAAGGTGCGGCTCACTTGGGCGCCGCCGAAGCTGCGATTGTCGAGCAGGCCGCCGTACTCGCGTGCAAACGGCACACCCTGGGCAACCATCTGGTCAATGATGTTGACCGACACTTCGGCAAGACGATGCACGTTTGCTTCGCGAGCGCGGAAGTCGCCGCCCTTGACCGTGTCGTAGAACAGGCGGTGAACGCTGTCGCCGTCGCCCTGATAGTTCTTCGCGGCGTTGATGCCGCCCTGCGCCGCAATCGAGTGTGCGCGACGGGGCGAGTCGTGGAACGTGAACGCCTCGACCTGATAACCGAGTTCGCCGAGCGTCGCGGCAGCCGAGGCACCGGCGAGGCCGGTACCGACCACGATGATCTTGAACTTGCGCTTGTTGGACGGGTTGACCAACTTCTGGCCAGCGACGTAGTTGCTCCACTTGTCGGCCATTGGGCCGTCAGGGATCTTGGAATCGAGATTGATGGTCATTCGCCTGTCTCCTCGGCTTCGACGGAATGGGTGACGGCGTCGGGGTCGAACTCGACGACACCGGCAAGAACGGCGATGGGGAACGACACGTTCCCAGCGACGATCAGCGTGGCGACGCCTGCCGCAAGACCCTTGCGCCACGTGTTGAATCGTGGATTGTTGGCTCCGAGGCTCTGAAAGAGCGACCAGGTGCCATGGAAGAGGTGGATGCCCAACGCAATGTTCGCCACGATGTACAGCACGGCGACCGGAATGCGGCTCAACGATGCGTCGATGTTGCGATAGGCCGCGCCACGAACGAAGTCGGGATTGGCCCACCCCCAGGTGAGGTCAGCGAGATGCCATGCCAGGAAGGCGAGCACGATGATGCCGGTCCAGCGCATCGAGCGACTGGCGAAGCTGGCAATCTGATAATCACGCGCCGACTGATACTTGACCGACCGAGCCTTGCGGTTGAGTTGAGTCAACGACCACGCCGCATGGAGATGCAGAATGAGTGCGCCGATGAGAACAAGGCGCAGACCCCACAACAGATATGTGCGAGGCAGGATCGGCACGAGCAGTTCACGCAGGAACTCGCCGTAGATATCGATGTCGTAGACCTGCTCGTCGCCCTCGGTGATGACACCGAGGTACATCTTGAGGTTGCCGATCATGTGCGTAAGCACAAAGCCGATGCCGATCAGTCCCGTGATTGCCATCACGTACTTCTTGCCGACTGCCGTGCCGTAGAGGTCGAGGAGGAACGGTTTTCTCTTTGCCGTGTTCGCCTTGACGGCGGTGCCCGAAACCGGGCCACGGCTCAACGTTTGTGACATGACGGCCACGGTACTCGCCATGCATCGTCGCGAGCCCAATCCGCCACCAACCAAAATTGTGTGGGCCTCGTCACACACCAGCTCCGTGCCACCCAGGGCCCCAGGCGCCGCGATGACGTTGCCCACCACCGGCGAGGGACAACGTCATCTCGACACTCACTGACTGTCACGCACCTGTGGAAAGTGATGAGTTGGGATTTAGCCTTGCGCAGCGGCCATCATGGTCCGGACGTTCGCGCTCAACGCGAGCCTCGCTCATCATCCATTTGCCCCAGGAGGCACTACCCCGTGGGATCCATTCCATATCTCGCAGCACTGTCGGCTCTCGCAGCCCTCGGTCTTGCGTTCTTCTTTTACAAGTCTGTCGAGAAGGAGTCGCCCGGCAACGAGCGCATGGTCTTCTTGATGACCGAGATCCAGAAGGGCGCCAAGGCGTTCCTCCAGGCCGAGTACAAGTGGGTCAGCATCTTCGCTGTCGCCATGGCCATCTTGTTGGCGGCCGTTATCGCGCCGCTCGCTGCAGTCACGTATCTACTCGGCGCAATCCTGTCATCCGCCGCCGGCTACGCAGGTATGACCGTGGCCACCATGGCCAACGCTCGCACCACCGAGGCGGCCAAGCAAGGTCCGGGCAAGGCGCTTCCTGTCGCATTCCGCGGCGGCGCCGTGATGGGCTTCTCCGTCGCCGGTCTCGCACTGCTCGGCCTGATGGGCACCTACATCGTGTTCGTCACGATGCTGGAAGTCGACGACGCCTTCGAAATCGTGACGGCCTACGGCCTCGGTGCATCGACGATCGCACTGTTCTCCCGCGTTGGCGGCGGCATCTTCACCAAGGCCGCCGACGTCGGCGCTGACCTCGTCGGCAAGGTCGAAGCCGGTATCCCCGAGGATGATCCTCGCAACCCGGCCACCATCGCCGACAACGTCGGCGACAACGTCGGCGACGTCGCTGGCATGGGTGCCGACCTGTTCGAGTCGTACGCCGGCTCGATCATCGCTCCCATCTCGCTCGTTGCATTCGCTGGAGCGATCGGCGCCGAGCAAGCCGGCGATGTCGGCAACATTGAATTCTTCGTCTTCCCGATGTTCGTTGCGTTCATCGGCATGATCGCTTCGATCATCGGATCCTTCCTCATCAAGGGCGGGACATCGACAGACTCGAAGTCCCTCAGCAAGGCGCTGCATCTCGGTACGAATGTGGCCATGGCGATCACCACCGTGGGTGTGTTCGCCGGTGCGTACTGGATCTTCGGCGACGCCTCCGACAACCCGTGGGGCCTTGCCGTCTCGGTCATCGGCGGTTTGATCATCGGTTGGGCGCTCGGCAAGACCGCCGAGTACTACACCTCGGATCACTACAAGCCGGTGAAGGAAATCAGTCAGCAGACCGAAACCGGACCGGCGACCACCGTGCTCAAGGGCATCAGCATCGGCATGCAGTCCGTCGCTGCTTCGGTCGCTCTGATCCTGGCCGGCGTCGGTATCGCCTACTGGGGCGGACAGCAAGCATTCGACGGCGAGATCGGCGGCCTCTACGGCATCGCCGTTGCCGCCATCGGCATGCTCGCAACCACCGGCATCGTCGTCTCCGTCGATGCATACGGCCCGATCGCAGACAATGCCGGCGGCATCGCCGAGATGGCCGAACTGGACCCGTCCGTGCGTGAAGTCACTGACGCGCTCGATTCGCTCGGTAACACCACAGCCGCCATCGCCAAGGGCTTCGCTGTCGGTTCCGCAGCGCTGACCGCCCTCGCTCTGTTCAAGAGCTTCGAGTTCGCCATCGCGACGGCCTCGGACGGTGCGACGGTGCTCAACCTCGACATCGGCGAGGTTGACGTGTTCTCCGGACTCTTCATTGGCGCGGCACTGCCGTTCCTGTTTGCCGCTCTCACGATCGACGCCGTCGGCCGTGCCGCAGCGAAGATGATCGAAGAAGTGCGTCGCCAATTCCGCGAGATTCCTGGCCTGCGCGAAGGGCTGCCGGGCGTCATTCCGGACTCGGCTCGTTGTGTCGCCATCTCGACCGAAGCTTCGCTCAAGGAAATGATCCTTCCGGGCGCCCTCGCCGTGGTCGTGCCGCTCGTCGTCGGATTCATCAGCGTCGACGCGCTCGGCGGCTTGCTCGCCGGTGCGCTCGTGACCGGCTTTGCCCTCGCCATCTTCATGGCCAATGCCGGTGGCGCTTGGGACAACGCAAAGAAGTACATCGAAGCCGGAGCCCACGGCGGCAAGGGCTCTGATGCCCACAAGGCAGCCGTCGTTGGTGACACCGTTGGTGACCCGTTCAAGGACACCTCGGGTCCGTCGATGAACATCCTGTTGAAGGTCATGACGATCGTCAGCTTGGTCTTCGCCAGCGCCTTCGTCTGATCAACACCTGAACAACTGAACGTGAGGGCGGGCCTGCGGGCCCGCCCTTCGTCGTTGTCAGCAAGAGTCCTTGACGGGATCGGTGGCGCTGATCCAGACGGCGCTGATCCAGACGGCGCTGATTCAGGCGCGTTGACCGTCAGACCGGCATGCGAGGCCGGGCTGCGCGTTCACTCCTCCGGGAGGTCGGCGACGAAGTCGATGAGTTGTTCGACAGCACCAACGAGTTCGGGAGTGAGGTCGGCGAACGTGTTGACCTGATTGCGGAGACGCGGCCAGAACCCCTCAAACGGTGCTCCGAGCGCCGCGCAGAGCCCTTCCTTCCACGTGACGTCCGGGTCGTATGGGATCTCCGGCCACGCCTCCAGGCCGATCACCTTGGGTCGGATACCCGCCCACACGTCGACGAATGGATGGCCAGTGATCAAGACGTTCGGGTCGCGCACCGTCTGGGCGATACGCGTCTCCTTCGAACCAGGAACGAGGTGATCGAGCAGCACGCCGAGCTTGCGTTGGGTACCGGGCTGAAAGTCAGCGACCATCGCCGCCAGGTCATCGGCGCCGTGCAGCGGTTCGACAACGATGCCAAGGTCACGGAGGTCGTCGCCCCACACATGTTCGAGCAGTTCGGCATCATGCTGACCCTCCACCCAGATGCGGCTGGCACGAGCGACACGCGCTCGGCCGTCGCCCGCGACTGCGCCTGAAGCCGTGACCCGCTGCGTTGCGGACTTCGCCTGCTTCGGACGAACGAGGGTGACCGGCTCGCCCAAGATAAGAAAGCCCCCGGGCTTCCAGCTGAAGTGACGGAGATACTGCTTGGCATCGCGCAAAGTCACCCCCTCCGCGTTCCAGCGGGCGATGTCACCAGTGAAGTGGCTCGAGCGATCCTCGACGACCATGCCCATCTCAACGACCACGTCGGGATAGGCCGGCCGCTTCGCGCTGCCCATCCCGCCGTGGGTGAAGTCGTCGAGGATGTCGTTGTTGTAGGTCATGGTGTCGTTCGCTCGTTGAGTTCGTGCCAGAGAGGGCGACCGCAGCCTGGCGTCGATCGCAGTTTCGAGTGTGGCATGGGAACCCCCGATGGTCGCGGCACGTCGGCGACCGGCTTCGACGACCAGGGCACCCAGTCGCTGATCACCGTGACGGTGCAGACGGCCGAGACGCTCGCTGGCACCAGCCCGTCGACGTCAGCACGAGGTCGCTGGTGCTCCCGTCGGGGAACCGGAACGGCGCACGAACTCCGGTGTGTGCCACCACATCTGGAAGCGGCAACGGCCCGAGACCCGCCAGTGACCCATCCGGTGCGGGACCACTGGTCCAACGATGCCACCGCTGCGCACGCACCTCAGAAAGTTCCACCTTCGGTTCGCCCAGGATCTCGATCGCACCGTGGACCACACCCCGCTGCTGGTATCCGATGCTCATGTCAGGCGCGAGCTCGAGGGCCACAGCCGCTCCTGTGGCGTACCACTCCAGGTCGAAGGCGATCGGCGTCGGATTGCCGTACCCGCGGCCGAGTGCTTCTTCTGGGTCGTCGAGTGCTGCGGCATATGTTTCGTTGCCCACGGTCCACTGCTCCATCGGCGCCTCGCGAGTGTGCTCGGCCCACATCGCCTCGCCCTTCACGATAAACGGGTCGGCGAGTCGGACCGGCACGTCGAAGTCGGTGATGTGCAACAACGGGCGTCCGTGCCGAGCCAGGGCCGCCCAGTACCACGCGTTGCGGCCCACGAGACGGTGGCCCGAGATCACGCCCAGCGCGGCGTCGTCGGTCCACGCCGCAAACACCCACTCTTCGACATCGGCTGATGGGTGCCGACCGTCGTGAAACACCAGGCCGCCATCGCCACCGTGACTGTGGCCGTGGTCGTGGTCGTCGGATATCGGGCTCACGATCAGGCAGACTACGGGGGTGTACCGATACCTCAGTCTCGACTGGATCAACGAGCTCACTGCCCAGGTTGCGGCGAGCGACCACATGCGCGAAGTCGCGGCGTCGCACAAGATTGGCGTCACTCAGGTCGTTTCCGATGGTCCCGAAGGTGATGTCACCTATCACGTCCAAGTGGGCGATGGTGAGGCCTCCTTCGGCGCGGGAGTCGCCGATCCCGAAGACGTGAAGATGGAGCAAGCCTGGGACACCGCAGTTGCCGTGGCAACGGGTGAGATGAACGCGCAGGATGCATTCATCAACGGCCACATTCGGCTCTGGGGCGACCAGCAGAAACTGCTCGACAACCAAGCGGTGTTCGGCGCGCTCGATGCCGTGTTCGCCACGGTCAAGGAACAGACCACCTACGAGTAGTTCGCTTGCGAAGCGATCGAGGCGAGTACTCGTCGTGGTTAGCCTCGGCGTATGCCTGAGATGCCTGAGGTTGAGGCGCACGCCGAGCGCCTGGAGCGACAGTTCGGCGGGCGCATCTTGTCGAAGTTCACGCCGTTCAACTTCACCGCGTTGAAGACAGCGGTTCCCGCTCCTGATGAGGCGTACGGCTGGCCCCTGCTCGGCGTGAGCCGCCGCGGTAAGTACCTGATCTTGCGTTTCGATCCGGTCAGCTTCGTCGTCCACCTGATGCAAGGGGGGCGACTCCTCGCTGACGAAAAGCGCTCCGCGAAGCCACGCGGCGGACAGGCCCGTTTCACCTTCGAGCCCGTCAACATCCCATCGACAGACGACCGGCCAGGATCAATTGATGAGACAGCGCTCCTCCTGACCGAGCAGGGCAAGGAGCGACGCGCCGGAGTGTGGTGCGTTCCGTCTGCCGAACTCGAAACTTCGCCCCCGCTCACGAAGCTCGGCCCCGAGGCAGCAGGGATCAGTGCCGACGACCTCGCGGAGCGGTTCGCAACCAACTCGATGCGGGTGCACGGATTCCTGCGGCATCAGGGCATGGTCGCGGGCATTGGTCGTCGGTTGTCGAACGAGGTCTGTCATGCCGCGCAGATCTCGCCGTTCGCAACCACCAAGCAACTCGGAGCGCAAGGCGCAGCGAAGGTGGCGGCCGCGATCGAACACTGCGTTGCCGAGGGCCTCGCCGCCGAGCGCACCCGCGAAGACATGAGCTCCTCGAAGGACCGGCCGAGCGCCGTGCACAAGCGCACGGGTGAGGCCTGCCCCGTCTGCGGCGACACGATCCACGAAGTCACGTACTCCAGCTATTCGGTCAACTACTGCCCGACCTGTCAGACCGGCGGCAAGATCCTCGCCGACAACACCACGAGTAAATTCCTCAAGTAGGCCTGCGTATCCTGCACTCATGCCGATTCACTTGCGTGCTGACGAGTCCGACTATGCGCCGAACGTGCTGTGCCCCGGCGACCCGGTGCGCGCCCAGTACATCGCGGAGACGTTCTTCGATTCCGGCTTCCGTCAGGTCAACGCTGAACGCGGGATGCTGGGCTTCACCGGCACGTTCGACGGCAAGCCGATCAGCGTCCAGTCCACGGGCATGGGCTCGCCCAGTGCCGGAATCGTCTTCGAAGAACTCATCATGCTGGGCGCCAAGCGACTGGTCCGTGTGGGTACCTGCGGGGGCCTGCAAGCCGATATGAAGATGGGCGACACCGTGATCGGCATCAGTGCCTCGGCCGACGACAGCACTCCCCTTCGTTACGCCCAGATGCCGGGTTACGCACCAAGTGCAACGTTTGCGCTCGCTGAGACCGCCGCACAGCTCAGCCGGGAGTCGGGCGCTGGCGCAGTGCATACCGGAGCGATCGTCACCTCCGGCATTTTCTACGACCCCGACCCCGACACGTTCGGCCGATGGAAGCGCCTCGGCCACCTCGGTGTCGAGATGGAAGCGGCGATGATGTACACGATTGCCGCGGTGAAAGGCATCGAAGCGCTCGCCATCATGACGGTCAGCGACATTCTCGGTGACGACGGCAGCGCCGTCCGCATCAGCGACGAGGACCTCAAGGCGGGAGTCGACCGAATGATGCAGATTGGCTGCCGCGTCGCAGTCAGTTAGGCACCAGCAGCCGATTCCTCACCGCAGGTGAGCCTCGTTCCGCGACGCGCCGCAGCGTGACGCCCGTCGCTCAGCCGGGACTTGTCCATCGCCGCTCGTTAGCGTCGACAGGTGACCCAACTCGCTTCTGACACTGACGCCGCCGTTCCGGTGACGCCGCAGTACCGCATGGGTCAGCGGGAACTGCTGACATTGATGTCGGCGATCATGGCGCTGATGGCGCTCGGCATCGACACGATGCTGCCGGCATTCGACGAGATCCGCGAGGCATTCGACCTCGGCGACTCTTCGCCGCGCGCCGGTCAGGTCATCACCGTCTTCTTCATGGGACTCGCCATCGCTCAGCTCGCCTGGGGGCCGATCGCGGACCGCTTCGGACGCAAGCCGGTCCTGTACGCAGGCAGCATCATCTACATCATTGGGGCTGCCGGTTCTGCGTTGGCGCCGACCTTTGAGCTGCTGCTCCTGAGCCGCTTCGTCTGGGGCCTCGGAGCGGCAGGCGCACGAGTGGTCGCGACGGCGATCATTCGCGACCGTTTCGAGGGCAGCCAGATGGCGAAGGCGATGTCACAGGTGATGGTCGTCTTCATGCTCGTGCCGATCCTCGCTCCCAGCATCGGCGCCGGCCTCATTGCCATCTTTCCCTGGCGCTCCATCTTCTGGTTCTGCGCGATCTTCGCCATCGCGATCGGGCTCTGGAGCTTGCGGATGCGCGAGTCGCTCGATCCGGCCAACCGCCGCCCTCTGCAACTCCGCTCCACGGCCAGTGGCTACGTCGAGGTGGCCCGCACTCCGGTCACCTCCGGATACACCAACGCCACAATCTTCCTGCAGGGCGTGTTCACCACGTACCTGGCGAGCAGCGAACTGATCATCAGTGAGGTGTTCGATCGCGAAGACCAGTTCCCATTGATCTTCGGACTGGTGGCGTTGCTCTTCGCCGCCGGGGCGATCCTCAACGGCCGAATTGTCGTACGCGTCGGCGTCCACCGCCTGATCAACACGGTCTACGCATTGCTGATCCCGACGACGCTGCTGCTGTGTGCCATCTCGATCTTTGCCGGTGGGCAACCGAGCATCTGGGTCTACATGCCAGTGCTCGCCCTCACGCTGTCTTCATTCATGTTCCTCATGCCAAATCTGAACACCGCTGCCCTCGGCCCCGTCGGCCATCTTGCCGGGACTGCGTCGGCCTACGGCGGAGCGATCCGGATGGCAGGCGGCGCCGTGCTCGGCACCATCGTCAGCGCGTTCGTCAGCGATTCAACGACGCCGTTCTCGATCGGTATCGCGCTGCTGTGCCTCGGCTCCTGGATCACCGTCTTGATCGTGCGACGGCATTCGCCCGAACTCACCACGGAGCACCTCAGCACCCCCGTGGCAACGACAGCCTGACCGCCATGGGGAACTCAAGCTCACGTCCCAGCGTCTGATCAACATGCAACGACCCCTGATTGCGGCTCTCACCTGTGCAGCGCTCCTCGCGCTCGGCGCGTGCGGTAGCGACGACGCGGCCAGCTCAAACGGTGATGGCACCAACGATGCGACCGAGCTTTCCTCATTCCTCTCCGGCCAAACGTTTCTCTCGTCATCCGTCGACGGCCACACGCTCGCCGATGACACGCAGATCCAGTTGTCGTTTGAACGCGACGCGCTCACCGCCAGTGCGGGGTGCAATCAGCTCCGAGGCTCGATGTCGATCGACGGTGGCATCCTTGTTGTCGGCGACATGATGCAGACCGAAATGGGCTGCGAGCAGGACCTGATGGAACAGGACACGTGGCTCGGCTCGTTCCTACAAGCTCGCCCAACGCTCTCGCTCGACGTCGACACGCTGTCCATGGCCACAGCAGATGCAACCGTGGTACTCGTTGACCGTCGAATCGCCGATCCCGATCTCGCGCTCATGGGCACCACCTGGGTGGTCGACGGATTGATCGACGGTGACGCGGTCTCCAGCATCCCTCAGAACACTGAGGCCTCGATCCTCATCACCGACGGAACAGCGACCGTACGCACAGGCTGCAACACAGGCAGAGCAACGGTCGAGATCCGTGACAACACGATCACATTTGCACCGATGCCCAACACCGCCATGGCCTGCGAACCCGATGCAATGCGCCTCGAAGCTGCGGTGACCAGCGTGTTGCGCGGCGATGTCACCTACACCGTTGAAGCCGGGCGCCTCACGTTGTTGACGATGGACGATGGGGCGACTCTTGGCCTCACGCTGATCGCAAGCTGACCGTTTGGGCGCGCTCACGCGGTTCGTCGGCGTCAGCACTCGCGACTGACGCCAGACCTGATCAGATCAGACCGAGATCCTTGACCGCATCGCGTTCTTCAACGAGTTCGCCAGCGGTGGCATCGATCTTGGCGCGGCTGAAGTCGTCGATGTCGAGACCCTGCACGATCTCGTAATTGCCGTCCTTGCAGACACACGGGAAGGAGCTGATGATGCCTTCAGGCACGCCGTAGCTGCCATCGCTCGGAACCGACATCGACACCCAATCGCCGTCCGGCGTGCCGAGCGTCCAGTCCCGAATGTGGTCGACCGCTGCCGAGGCCGCCGAGGCCGCCGACGACGATCCGCGTGCCTCGATGATCGCAGCACCGCGCTTGGCGACCTTGGGGATGTACTCGTTGGCGTACCAATCGTGATCGCCGACCGCGTCGTACGCGTTCTTGCCGTTGACTTCACAGTGGAACAGGTCGGGGTATTGCGTCGTGGAGTGATTCCCCCAGATCGTCATCTTCTTAATGTCGTTGACCGACGCGTCGAGTCGAGACGCGAGCTGGCTGATCGCACGGTTGTGGTCGAGACGGGTCATCGCCGTGAATCGGCCGGGATCGAGGTCCGGGGCATTGTTCATAGCGATGACGGCATTGGTGTTGGCCGGGTTGCCGACGACGAGTACCTTCACGTTCTTCTTGGCCGAGCGGCTCAGCGACTCGCCCTGCGGCTTGAAGATGCCACCGTTTGCCGAGAGCAGGTCGGCACGCTCCATGCCCGCCTTGCGCGGCATCGAACCAACGAGAATCGCCACGTCGGCGTCGCCGAATGCCACGTCGGCGTCGTCGGTGCAGGTGATCGAGTCGAGCAGCGGGAAGGCGCCGTCGTCGAGCTCCATCTTGACACCTTCGAGCGCACCGAGGGCGGGCGTGATCTCGAGCAACTGCAGCGCGATGGGAGTATCGGGGCCGAGCATGGTGCCCGATGCAATACGGAAGAGGAGGCTGTAGCCGATCTGGCCTGCAGCTCCGGTGACGGCAACACGAACTGGAGTGGTCATGGTGCTGAGGCTACGCCGCACGGCTCCCCAGGCCAAGCTGTCGGTTAGGCCAGACCGAGGACGCGCTTGATCACGTCGGCATAGAACGTCTGTCCGGATTGCGTGAGGTGAATCCCATCGTCGTAGAAGCAGTTGCCGGTACAGCTCGCCGACAGCACTTCCCAGTCGATCACGGTCACCGCGGGGTACAGCGCTGGCAGATCACGGATCTTCGCGTTGTTGCCGGCTATCCAGTCGCGATCGCCCTTGCCGGTGAGCACGAGCACTCTCGGCACCCCGGCGACCAGGCCCATCATCTGGTCGAGCGTTGTCTGACTGAACGGACCGTTGGTTCCCAGGTGGACGACCACGACCGGCCCGAACGAACCGGTGTCGCGTATCGCCTGCATGTCGGGCAGGAACGTGACCATCTGACGGCTCTTCACCGCATCGACGGCGAAACCTGTGGCTTGCAGTTCTTCTGCCGCGCCGAGCATGACCGAGTCGCCGAGCGCAACCAGGGGGAGCCCGACGTCCATCACGGGGATCGTGAGTGGCTGGATGCCTTCCAGATCGGTCACGACCCCAAGCTGCGTCACCGGTGCTGGCGGAACGGTCGGCGGCGGCACGGTGGATGCCGGGACCACGATGGGTGCTGTGGTTGAGGGAACTGGAGCCAGCGTCGTGACCGGAGCCGTCGACGTCGGGGCGGTGGTGGTGGTCGGCGCTGCAGTCGGCGAGGGCGCGAGCGTCGTTGCGGGCACCGTTGCAGGAGGAACGGTCGGCGGCAGCGTTGCCGTCGGTGAACTATCGGCCGGTGCAGCAAGATCCGTGGTGAAATCTTCGCCGTCATCAAGCGACTCGGCGATGTCGTTCTGCTTCAGTTCTGCGGTGGCGAGCGCGACGCCGGCGAACAGAGACAGCACGCAAGCCACAGCGACGCCGCCGATCAGCAGTCCCCTCGGACGGCCGCCTGAGCCAGCGCGAAGACGCCCGACCATGGCGCCGAACTGGCCCTTTCGGATCGGCGTCTCGATCCAACGGTATGACGCTTCGGTCAGCAACACGGTCGGGATCATCGCCAGCACAAATTCGTGCGGACGCAACGAGTTGCCCGCGACGTTGCGGATGATCTGATAGATCGGCCAGTGATACAGGTAGAGCCCGTACGAGCGCGTCCCAATCCAGTTCAACACCTTGCCACCAAGCACTCGATTCGCAATCGAACCCTGGTGCGTCACTGCAGCAATGATGAACAGCGTCAGGATCCCGGCGACGAAGAGACCGCCTTTGAAGAGCCGAGCGTCCGGCCCCGCCGGATCGATGAGGTAGATGTTCCAGCTCATCCAGCAGAAGCCCAAGAACCCAACGAGGGCCAGCACGTCAAACGCCCGACCCTTGCTGCGCAACGGGCCGCGCACGATGGCGTACGGACGCCAGATCATCGCAAACGCCGAGCCAAGCATCAGGCCGCCGGCGCGTGTCACCGTGCTGAGGTAGAGCGTGTCGAGCTTCGCAATCGGCCGATCACCGATGAACCAGTAGGCCTCGGGAGTCTGGCTCGGTTCGCCGATCGGGCCAGGTTGGTACACCAGGGCCACACCGATCGTGATCAGGATCGCGCCAGCGAACAGCCATCGGCTGAAGTTGGCGATGCGGCGGGTGCCAGATCGGCCAAGGAACGCAACCATCACCACCGGCCAAATCAAATAGAACTGCTCTTCGACGGCGAGGCTCCACAAGTGCCGCAGCGGTGCGAAATCGCCGGCGGCGGTGTAACCGAGCCCAACCCAGATCTGATACCAGTTCGAGACGTAGAACAAACCCGCAATCACGTCGCCGCGAAGTTGTCCCAGCGCATCGCGCTCGAAGATCGCAGTCCAGATCGTCAGGAGCGTCATGAGCACAAAGACCGCGGGAAGCAGTCGTCGAGCACGGCGAATCCAGAAGTCGGTCAACGAGATGCCGTAGTCGCGTTCTCGTTCGGCAATCAGCAGCAGCGTGATCAGATAACCCGAAATCACGAAGAACATCTCGACACCGAGGAACCCGCCGGGAAGCCACGAGCTGTTCGCGTGGTAGATCATCACTGCGACAACAGCCAGCGCACGCATGCCGTCAAGGCCTGGCAGATACGGCACCCGACTGATGTGTTCGCGAACAAAACCCCCCGAATGATCGGTCAGGCCGGCTCGATCCATTGGCAAACCGGACCTTGGCGGCCGAGTCGTCGGTGGGTCGAACACAGCCATGAACGTTCCAGTATCACCGTCCAGCACGCTCAAATGGCGTCACGCTTCGATCAAGCTTCAGTGACGCTTGGCCGGTCAGCCTGGACCTGCCAGTCCGTGACGGTTATGCGAAGAGTGCAGCGTCGGCGAGCACTGTGGTGATCAGCGCGGTGTAGTACTCCGCGCCGGGCGTCTTGAGGTGGAAGCCGTCCTGATAGATGCAATCGCCCGGACACTGCGCGGCAAGACCGTCCCAATACAACACCTCGACATTGGCCCGAGCGCTTGCCTCGTTGACCATGAGGGCATTGTTCGAAGCTTCGTAGTCCCGCGGCACATCGTTCTGCACGAGCACGACCTTGGGCACGGTGGCCGCCAGGTCGAGCAACTGCGTCATTTCTGACTCGTTGATTGGGCCGTTCGTGCCGAGGTGGACCACCAACTCTTCTGGGAGTTGGCCGTTGTCCGCGAGCGACTGCACGATGTCGACTCCTCGCACAAATGCGCGGCTCTCAGCGGCATCAACAGCGAAGCCGGCAGCCTGCAGCTCTTCTGCTGCGCCGAGCATCACCGAATCACCGATGGCGAGTTTGCTCGGACCCGCCACAACCTCGGTAGTCGTCACCGCATCGACAACCTGTGCGCCCTCAGCGGCAGGGTCGATCGTCGTCTCGGGCACCTCACCGACGTCAACACTCTCACCATCAACGTCGCCGGACACCGGTTCGCTGTCAGCTTCGTCACCGCAGTTGCCCTCGATGACGCTGCAGGTTGCTCCTGCGCTCTCCTCGAGGCGCTGCGCCACTTCGTTCTGCTTCAACTCCGCTGTGGCCAGGCCGTATCCGGCAAACACCGCAAGCGCGGTACCGACAAACGCGCCGCCGAGCACGGCACCGCGGTGCTCATTGCGTCGATTGCGCTGGCCTCGGTTGCGCCACCACTCGCTGAGGTGGCCCTTGCGGATCGGTGTCTCGATGTAGCGGTAAGAGATCTCGGTGATGATCGCCGTGGCGACCATGCACAACACCCATTCGTGAAACTTCAGCTTCGTGCCCGCTGTGTTGCGGACGATCTGGTAGATCGGCCAGTGGTAGAGGTAGAGACCGTACGAGCGTGTCCCGATCCACAGCAGCGTGGCGCCGCTGAGTGCCTTCGAAGTCAACGATCCGCGGTGAGTGACCGCGGCGATGATCATCAGCGTGGCAATGCCGGCCACGAAGAAGCCCCCGCGGAACAGCCACGGATCGGCGCTGTTGTCACCATCGCTGTTGATGAAGCCAACTTTCCAACACATCAACGCGAGGATCGCGAATCCGACAACAGCCAGTCCATCGAGCGCTCGGCCCTTGTCCCGCAGCGGACCGCGCATCACCGCAACGGGACGCCACACCATGGCCATCGCAGCGCCGAGCAGCAGGCCGCTCGATCGGGAGATGCTCGAGAGGTACAACGCGTCCGCCTTGGAAATGAAACGGCCGCCGATCTCCCAGTAGGCGTTGGGCGAATTTTCCGGGTTCGCGTTGATGGGCCCCGGGTAATAGAGCAGTGCGACGACGATGGTGATGACCACCGCAGCGCCGAACAGGTAGACAGCGAGATCGGCGATCTTGCGACTGCCCTTGCGGAGCAGCGCCACCATCACGATCGGCCAGATGAGATAGAACTGCTCTTCGACAGCCAGGCTCCACAGGTGTCTCAGCGGTGCGAAGTCGTTGCTGGCGCTGTATCCGGCGCCGATGAAGATCTGGTACCAGTTACTGATGTAGAAGATGCCAGCGAGGATGTCGCCGCGCAGTTGGCCGAGCGCGTCGCGCTCGAAGAGCGCGGTCCAGACCGACAGCAGCGTCATCATCACGAAGAGCGCTGGAAGGAGCCGTCGGAAACGACGGATCCAGAAGCCCTTCATGTCGACCAGGCCCGACTTTTCGTTCTCAGAGATGAGCAGCAGCGTGATGAGGTAGCCCGAGATCACGAAGAACACCTCGACGCCGATGAACCCACCCTTCAGCCAGGAGCTGTTTGCGTGGTAGATCATCACCGCGACAACGGCGAACGCCCTCATGCCATCGAGCCCGGGGAGGTATGGCACCTTGCTGATGTTGGCGCCACCGGCGCTACCGGCACCACCGGTGCCGCGGACTGCAGACGACGCAGAGGTGGAGGAGGTAACGGCGGACATCAGCGTCCAGTATCGCTCAGACGAGGACCGATCCCAGGTTCACCCTGATGTCTTTTGCAATCTCGGACCGGTTGAGTGTGTACAAGTGCAGGCCAGGCGCCCCGGCCTCGATGAGGTCCCGGCAGAGCTCAGAGGCAAGTTCGATACCGATGCGCTTCGCGTCAACCGCATCATGGGCCGCACTCAACCGATCGACCAACCAGTTGGGGACTTCCGTGCCGCTCATCTCCGCCATGCGAGTGATCTGGCCCAAGTTGGTCACGGGCATGATGCCGGGAACGATCGGCTTGTCGATACCAAGCGCTGCCAGCTCGTCGACGAGGCGCACGTAGTGCTCGGGATCAAAGAAGAACTGGGTGATGGCGAAGTCAGCAAGTCGGAGCTTCTCGGCAAGATGTCGGCGGTCGGCCTGACGGCTCGCTGAGCGGGGATGCACCTCGGGGTGCGCGGCGACACCGATCGAGAAGCAGCCGGTGGTTGCAACGTCGTGGAGCAGGTCCAGTGCGTACGAGTAGTCCCCAGCCGGGGCGCTGCCATCGGCGGGCAGGTCGCCACCGAGCGCGAGGATGTTCTCGACACCGATCCGGCGGTAGTCGACGAGCAGCCCGGCCACGTCGGTCCGGGAGTGCCCGACGCACGTGAGGTGCGCCATGGGTTCGACGTCGGTTTCACGCCGGATCCATTCGACGACGTCACCGGTGCGGTGCCGGTCTGAGCCGCCAGCGCCATAGGTGATGCTGACGAAGTCAGGCCCGAGCGGTGCGAGTTCGCTCATTGTGCGACCAAGGGTCAACTGCGCGCCTGCGGTCTTGGGCGGAAAGAACTCGAACGACAGCGTTCGCCCCGCTGCCAACTTGTCGGAGATCCGGGCCATGTCTGGAACATATGCACCCGAACGATCGACTTGGTGCCGCAGCAGAAACTTCCCACCAGGCGGACCTTGTTCCACGATGCGGAACGGTTGATTCCCGGATCAGTGGCGGAAGTGGCGCTGACCGGTGAAGACCATGGCGAGGCCGTGTTCATCGGCAGCAGCGACGACCTCGTCGTCACGCATCGATCCGCCAGGCTGGATGACGCACGACACACCGGCTTCAACCGCTGCGTCGAGCCCGTCACGAAACGGGAAGAACGCATCGCTGGCGCACGCGCCGCCCGTTGCGCGTCCTTCGGCTCGTCGGGCGGCGATTCGTGCGGAGTCGAGACGATTCTGCTGTCCTGCACCGATACCAAAAGCCTGCTGGTCCTTCGTGTAGACGATTGCGTTGCTGGTGACTGCGGCGCACACCGTCCAGGCAAACTCCATATCAGCCCACTGCCCCTCGGTCGGCTGCACCGATGTGACCACGCGCCACGCGTCAGATCGTGCATCGACCGGGTCGGGCTGTTGGACGAGCAGGCCACCATCGATGGGGCGGACGTCGAACGGCAAGGGAGACGGCGCATTGGCGGCGATGACCCGGAGGTTCTTCTTCGCCGCGAGGGTGGCCAGCGCGTCGTCGTCGAAGCCGGGAGCCACGACAACTTCGGTGAACACGTCGCCAAGCGCGACGGCCATCTCGTTGGTGACCGTGCGGTTGACGGCGACGATGCCACCGAAGGCGCTGACCGGGTCGCACGCGTTGGCGCGTACGTACGCGGTCGTGATGTCATCGGCGATCGCCACGCCGCAGGGATTTGCATGTTTCACGACGACGCAGGCCGGGTCATCGAACCGATGAACGAGTCGCCACGCTGCTTCGGTGTCATACAAGTTGAGGTAGCTCAACGCCTTGCCGCCGTGCTGCGTCATTGAGTCCCACCAGCTGGTCGCACCGGCTTGGCGGTACCGAGCGCCCTCCTGATGAGGATTCTCTCCGTAACGCAACGACTGCACGTTGGACAGTGCCAGATGGATCGAGGCGGGCAACGCGCCGGAAGTGTCAACCTCTTCGACCGTGAGCGACTCGTCAGCGAGATCAGGATCAGTGTCATCGAACCACGTGACGATCGCCGCGTCGTACGCCGCGGTGTGCGCAAACGCTGCCCGGGCTAGCCGACGTCGGGTGGTCTCACTCAAGACGCCGTCTGCGCGGAGTTCGTCAATCACGGGGCCGTAGTTCTTGGGGTCGACGACAACTGCGACGTGCGCGTGGTTCTTTGCCGCGGCACGCACCATTGCCGGGCCGCCGATATCGATCATCTCAACGGCTCCGCCTGAACCGTGCTCGAAGTCGTCAGGACTCTGCCCGAACGGATAAAGGTTCCCAACGACGAGATCGAATGGCTTGATGCCGTACTCATCCATGTCGGCAACGTGCTCGGCATCAGTTGGGTCGGCCAGAATGCCGCCGTGGACCTTCGGGTGCAGCGTGACGACACGGTGACCCAGAATCGCGGGGACACCGGTGACATCAGCAACGTCAGTGACCGGAATTCCGGCGTCAGCGATGGCTCGAGCGGTTCCCCCGCTGGAGATCAGCGACCACCCAAGCTGGCTGAGCGACTGGGCGAATTCGACCACGCCGGTCTTGTCGTACACGGAGAGCAGAGCGGTAGGCACGACGCGAGCGTAGGCCTCAGGTGTCCGCCGTTCCGCAACACCGCTCGGAATACTCAGAATCGCTCCGTCGAGAAGAGGTACGGTCGTTGACCGTCACGGTCACCTTGATCACATCAGAGCCTCAGGAGGGGAACGAAGTGGACTTCAGTAACTTCAAGACATCCGACTGGTTGATGATCGGGGGCGGTGCAGGCGTCGCCATCTTCGGACTGTTCAACTGGATCAACGTGTCCGGCTTCGGCTTTTCCGACTCAGGCGGCAATGCGTTCGACTTCTTCTTCACCGGGACGATTCCCTGGCTGCTGTTCGTCGCCAGCGGGGTCATTGCATTCCTGCTCGCCTCCGGGACGATGGACAACAAGGGACTGCCCTGGCCGCTCATTCTTCTCGCCGCTACCGCTCTGGCGGCGTTCCTCTTTCTACTTCGCATCATTTTCAACCCAATCGAGGGCAAGGACATCATCGAGGCTGCGGGCGGCAGCGTTGGCCGAGGCTTCGGCATGATCCTCTCAGCCATCTCCGGCCTCGTCGCTGCAACGGGCGCATTCCTCAACTTCCAGGCTGCGGGCGGCGAACTGTCAGATCTCACCGACATCAACAAGATCAAGGAGAGCTTTGGTGGGAGCAGCAGCGATGCCATGCCTCCTCCGCCTCCGCCTCCAGCCGACGACACACCCCCTCCGCCGCCGGCACCGTGACCTGACCCGAAAAATGCCGAAGGCATGTGGTCGTCACGCACATTGTGCGTGACGACCACATGCCTTCGCTGGAAACTAGAGGGCGGCGACGATTTCCGCCATGAGCTCACCGGCTTCGGTCGGATTGAGACCGACCTTCACGCCAGCAGCTGCGAGCGCGTCCATCTTGCCCTGAGCCGTGCCCTTGTTGCCCGAAACAATGGCGCCTGCGTGGCCCATCTTCTTGCCGGCCGGCGCAGTGACGCCCGCGATGTATGCGCTCATCGGCTTGGTGACGTTGGCCGCGATGTACTCGGCGGCTTCTTCTTCGGCCGAGCCGCCGATTTCACCGAGCATCATGATCGCATGCGTCTCGGGGTCATTCTGGAACTCCGAGAGGCAGTCGATGAAGTTGGTCCCGGGCACCGGGTCACCACCGATGCCGACACAGGTCGACACGCCGATGCCACGCTGCTTGAGCTCATAGAGCGCCTGGTAGGTGAGCGTGCCGGAGCGACTCACAATGCCGACGTTCGGGCCACCAGCGGTGGGGTTCTGAGCGATCTCGCCAGCGGTAATGCCGATGTTGCACTTGCCGGGGCTGATGATGCCGGGGCAGTTGGGGCCGAGCAGACGGGTTCCGGGGAAGTCGCGAACCAGGCGGTTGAAGACCTTGGCCTCATCCTGGGCCGGAATGCCCTCGGTGATGCACACGACGAATCCGATGCCGGCTTCGGCCGCTTCCATGATGGCGCCAGAAGCGAACTTCGGCGGGACGGCGGCGAACGACGCGTTCGCTCCGGTTGCCTCGACGGCTTCGGCGACCGAATTGAAGATCGGAATGCCCTCGACGTCTTGGCCACCCTTGCCGGGCGTGACGCCCCCGACGACCTGGGTGCCATAGTCACGGTTGCGGAGGCCGTGGTACTTGCCCTGACCACCGGTCAGGCCCTGGACGATGACCTTCGTGTTCTCGTCAACAAAAATTGCCATGTCAGTACCTCAGCTTGCGAGCGCGACAGCTGCGCGAGCAGCTTCGAGCATGGTCGGCTCCGAGCGGAGCTTGTCTTCCGGAATGCCTGCATCGAGGAGAATCTGACGACCCTCCTCGGCGTTGGTGCCATCGAGGCGGATCACGATCGGAGCCTTGAGGTCAACGCGACCCATCGCCTCGACGATGCCCTTGGCAACTTCTTCGCCGCGGGTGATGCCGCCGAAGATGTTGATGAAGATCGACTTGACGTTCTCGTCGAAGTTGATGACTTCGAGCGCACCGGCCATGACGTCGGCGTTGGCGCCGCCGCCGATGTCGAGGAAGTTCGCGGCCGAACCGCCAACCTGATTGACGACGTCGAGCGTCGACATTGCCAGCCCGGCACCGTTCGCGATGATGCCGACGGTGCCGTCGAGACCGATGTATTGGAGGTCCTTTTCGGCAGCCATCTTCTCGCGGTCGTCCATCTCGGTGAGACCGCGGAAAGCGTCCCACTCGGGATGACGGAACTCGGCGTTGCCGTCGAGGGTGACCTTGGCGTCGAGCGCGTGCACTTCACCGGTCGGCTTGAGAATCAGCGGGTTGATCTCGGCGAGGTCGCAATCGCCCTCGTCGTAACAGCGGTACAGCTTCACGAGGATGTCGGTCGCCCCGTCGATCGCCCGCTCGGGAAGCTTGGCCTCGATGCATGCCTGGCGGGCGACGGCCTCGGAGAGGCCGTCGACTGGGTCGATGTGGAGCTTGACGATCGCATCGGGGTTCTCTTCCGCCACGACCTCGATCTCGACGCCGCCTTCGCGCGACAGCATCATGAGGTGCTTCTTCTCGCTGCGGTCGAGGGTAAAGGAGACGTAGTACTCCTCGTCAATATCAGACGCAGCCTCGACCCAGAGACGACGCACAACGTGTCCCTTGATGTCCATGCCCAAAATGTTGCCGGCGTGTTCTCGCACTTCAGCTTCATTGTCGGCCAGCTTGATGCCACCGGCCTTGCCGCGGCCGCCGACCTGCACCTGCGCCTTGACGACAACGGGGTAGCCAGCAGACGCAGCTTCCTTCACCGCCTCATCAACGGTGTCGGCAGGCCCTCCAGGGCTGACCGGAATGTCATAGCGGGCGAAGTACTGCTTGCCCTGATATTCAAAGAGATCCACGGTGGGGTCCCCTCTCTTTCATGTGTGCGGATGGGTTGCGAATGTGATTGGTGTCAGGTTTCGGTCTCGTCCAGGGCCGTCTCCAGCCACTCGCCAATTGCTTTCAATGACGATCCGGGACCAAAAATCTTTGCGACACCCTGCTCCTGCAACGCACGTGCGTCAGCGTCGGGGATGACCCCGCCGCCAAAGACGAGCACGTCGCCCAGGTCGCGATTGCGAAGCTCTTCCATCACGCGCGGGAAGAGCGTGAGGTGCGCGCCGGAAAGGAGCGAGAGGCCGACGCCGTCCGCATCTTCCTGCAACACGGTTTCTGCGATCTGTTCGGGCGTTTGGTGCAGGCCGGTGTAAATGACCTCGAAACCGTGGTCCCGGAGGGCACGGGTGATGGTCTTGGCGCCACGATCGTGGCCATCCAGGCCAGGCTTGGCAACAACGATGCGGTACGGACGCTTCACAAGTTCAGAACCTTATGCCGCACGTGCCGTGTTCCACCAACCGACCCGAGGCACCTCTGACACCGTGCAGGTGGACTGGAACCAGGCCCAGTCCGTTTCCCCGACGACGCGAAACGGGCTGGGGGCGGCAGACTGAGCTGGTGGCGAAGGTGAACGACAAGCCAGTCAAGCTTCGATCGCCGTTGACGCGTGCGCTGCTCCCCAACCTGGGCGGGCTCGTGGTCCTCGGCCTGATCGGGCTGATGCTGTGGGGATTCGCGGCATACATCTCGCGCGGCGACGCGGCAACATCTGATCGGCTCGCCCCGTCCAACTTGCGCGTCGGCAGCGTGACCAACGTTGCCGACGAAATCGTTGACAAAGGCCCCATTCTCTTCCCGGGCCTCGGCACCACCGAGGGAGAGCGCACCATCGTGCTCGATCACACCGGCGACGACCCCGCAATCGGTTGGGTCGTGTACTACGCCTACCCGGCTGGTGGCGACGAAAGCTGTGTCGTTGAGCAAGTACGTAACGACGCGGGTGAGGGGACACGCAAGTTCACCGACTGCAACGGCAACACCATCGACGTGAGCGAACTGTCACCGCCCCCGCAAGGCGTGAACCCCGTCGTCGAAAACCAGCGATTGCTGTCGATCGATCTCAGCGGCGTCACCAACGACAGCGGGCGCTGAGCGCCGACTCGGAGTCAGGCATCGACGGTTGCGTCGAGGAGGCGCGCAGCGAACTCTTCGCTGTGCTGGTCGAGCTTGCTCCGACTCATGGCCAGTCCGCCGATGACGTAGGCGCCGGTGTCGCCGAGCACATTCGTGAGCTTGTCGAGGCTGCGGCCCGGGTCGAGTGCAAACGTGCAGAACGCGGCAGCCTTCTTCCCGCGCATTGCGGGAAGGTTCGCGATGTTGTTGGCGGCCCATGGTGCCTGGCCGAACAGGAACGCTCCGTGCACCCAGGTCCCGACGAGGACGAGGTCCGCTTCGTGGATCGACTGGTAGTCGGGATGCTTGACCTTGGACAGGCCCGTGATGGTCCACCGCTCCTGCTGCAGCAGCTCGGCGACGTTTTCGGCCGCCTTCCACGTATTGCCGGACAAGCTCTCAACCAGAATTGCTGCCTTCACGTCTCTGATTCTGCCAGATACCGCGCCATCTGACCCGATCTTCTTGACGACATCGTTCACTCGATCTTCTTGAGCGGCGCCCAGGCAAGCGAGAGGTGCTTGGTGCCCGTGCCAGTGAAGTTGATCGTGGCCTCAGCCTTCTCGCCCTCACCGGAGATGTCGATGATCACTCCTGCACCGAAGCTGGGATGTTCAACGCCGTCGCCGACGTGCAGCCCAAGTTCCTGACTGTTCGACGGCTCGGGGGCATGCTTCTTGGCAAACTGCATCGCTGCTTCGACAACACGATCGCGATGTGCGTCCTGTGCCTGCTTGGCGTCTTGTACATCGTCGTTCACATCGGCATTGATGTCGCGCCCAGGCATCTCCTCGTCGACCGCGCGTCGGTACGGCGGCGGCGTAGAGGACGAGTCGTTCCCGCGCCCTTCGCGATCCGGTCGACCACTGCCGGAGGCACCGCCGTACCCCGATCGGTAACTCTGACGCCCATAGCTGGAGCGACCACTCACGTTGCCGCTCGCCTCGATCAACCCTTCGGGGATCTCGTCGAAGAACCGCGACGGGGGGTTGTACTGCGTCGACCCGAACAACTGCCGGCTCCACGCGTGGCTCATGTACAGCCGATTCATTGCCCGCGTGATGCCGACGTACGCGAGTCGACGCTCCTCTTCCATTTCGATTGGTTCGGTGAGCGACCGGATGTGCGGGAAGATGCCCTCTTCGACGCCGGCGAGAAACACGACAGGAAACTCGAGGCCCTTTGCCGAGTGCAACGTCATGAGAATCACCATGTCTTCGACCTCGTCCTCTGGCAGGTCGTCAGTGTCAGCGACGAGCGCGACCTGTTCCATGAACTCAGAAATCACGGTGAACTCGCGTGCGGACCCGATCAACTCGCCCATGTTCTCGAGGCGGGTATGCGCTTCGACTGAGTCTTCGGCTTCGAGCTCAGCGAGGTAGCCCGACCCGTCGAGTGCCAGCTGGAGGATGTCCGCCGGCCCGTACTGGTCATCGTCGACCATGCCGGCCATACCATCGACCAGTTCCACGAACTTGCCGATGCCACGGAGCGCGGGACCGCTCACGCCCGCCTCGTCGCATCGCCGCAGAGCGTCGGCAAACCCGATGCCCTCAGCGGCGGCAAACGCGTCGAGCTTGGCCACGCTGGTATCGCCAATGCCTCGCTTCGGAACGTTCAGAATCCGTTTCAGGCTGACCTCGTCAGCGGGGTTGACCACCGCACGCAGGTAGGCCATGGCGTCTTTCACTTCGCGCCGGTCGTAGAACCGGGTGCCACCCACCACCTTGTAGGGGACGCCTTGGCGCATGAACGCTTCTTCGATGACACGACTCTGTGCGTTGGTTCGGTACAGCACGGCGATGTCGCGGAAGTTCGCGTCGGCATCGCGTTGCAACTGTTTCGCCGTCCCGGCCACCCAGTTGGCCTCATCGCCTTCGTCTTCAGCGTGATATCGCTGGATGCGTTCGCCACTGCCACTATCGGTCCACAGCGACTTGGGCCGGCGCTCAGTGTTGTTTTCAATGACGGCGTTGGCGGCATCGAGGATTGTCTGCGTGCTGCGATAGTTCTGGTCGAGCACCACCGTGGTGACGTCGGGAAACGCCTCCTCAAACTGCAAGATGTTGCGAAAATCGGCACCGCGGAATCGATAGACCGACTGGTCGGTGTCGCCGACGACGCAGACGTTGTTGTGGCCGCCGGCGAGCATCAGCACCATCTGGTTCTGGGCGTTATTGGTGTCCTGGTATTCGTCGACAAGGATGTGGGCGAAGCGTTCGCGGTAGTGCTCGAGGACGTCGCCGTGATTCTTGAACAGCTCGACGGTCTTGGTCAGCAGGTCATCAAAGTCCATCGCACCGGCCTTGAGGAGCCTCGCCTGATACTCGGCGTAGACCTCGGCGTGCTTGCGATCGAAGATGTTCTCAGCGCCGTCGGCTGCTTCGGCCGGAGAGACCAGCTCATTCTTCCAGTTGCTGATGATGCCGTGCACGCCGCGTGGAGTGAAGCGCTTCGAGTCAAGCCCCTGGTCGCGGATGACGTAGCCGGTGAGGCGATTGGTGTCGGCTGAGTCGTAGATCGAAAACTGTCGGGGGTAACCGAGCGCGTCGGCATTGGCGCGCAAGATGCGCACGCACGCCGAATGGAAGGTGGACACCCACATTGTCTTGACGACCGGCCCAACCAGCGTGGCGACGCGTTCGCGCATCTCGGCAGCGGCTTTGTTGGTGAACGTGATCGCCAGGATCTTCGACGGGTGCACGCCCACATGGATGAGGTGCGCGATGCGATGTGTGAGCACCCGCGTCTTGCCCGAACCGGCACCGGCGACCACCAGCAAAGGCCCACTCTGGTGGACCACAGCATCGAGCTGATCGGGATTGAGCCCTTGGGCGAACGGCGACGGGCCATGCGAGACGATCTCGCTCCCCGCACCGAACGGCCCGACGGGTGCGGCCTGGTCCGACTCCGCGGACGGCGCGTCCGCCGGATGGGGGATGTCGCCGAACAGCTCCTCGTCACTCATGCGGGCATCACTCTAGGGATGCACTGTCACGGTCGAGCCGTCCCGCGACGACGGGCATCACACCCGCCGCACGATTCGCGACCGGACACACCCAACGGGCTCGTCAAGTCGGCACGGTGCGTAACGTGGTGATCGTGACGTCGCTGGTCGAACTCAGCGCCGGCGAACTGGCCTTCTGCGCCGCTGTGCTGCTCGTTGCCTCATACATCCGCGGCTATTCCGGATTCGGTTTCTCCGCCGTGCTCGTCGCTGGGGCGACCTTCGTCATCGAACCGGCGGCCGCTGTGCCGCTCGCGCTCACCTTTGAGGTCTTGGCGAGCCTTGCGCAGGGCCCCTCGATTCGGCACGAGATTCGCTGGCCCGATTTCCGCCTCTTGTTGGCCGCCGCAATCGTCGGCAACCCGATCGGCTTGGTGATTCTCACAACTGTCGACAGCGACGTCTTGCGCGGCGTCACCCTCGCCGTCTTGCTGGCGCTGACCGCCGGACTGCTCGTCAACCACTCGGCTCGAGTTCATCCCACACCCCTGTTGGTCTTCAGTGTCGGGGTCGTCGCAGGCGTCGTGAACGGGGCCACGGCGATGGCGGGCCTGGTGCTCGTGCTCGCGATGAGCATGGCCGCGATCTCTGCAGCTGAGACTCGAGCCACACTCATCGCCTACTTCTTTGCTTCGAATCTCGTCGTCATCGTCGGACTGTTCGTTGCGGGCGAGCTGACCGATGAATTGTTCTGGCGCGTCCTGCTCGGCATTCCGCTACTCGTCGCTGGCATCGTCGCTGGTTCGTTGATGTTCCGTTCGACTTCAGAGACAGCCTTCCGGCGCGTCACCCTCTGGCTGCTCGCCACCATCGCCATCGTCGGACTCGGCCGCCTTCTCCTCGCGTGACGTGCACCCCTGCACTCCAGCCACGGCAGCGGCGACCCCCGGACGAGGCCGTCGGCAGGTTGGTCTTTGCTCAGTGTGTTTGTTCGGCCAGTTCGAGCCAGAGGAGTTCGTGCTCGTCGAGCTCGGATTGCGCCGTCGCCAGGTCCTGACCAACCTCTTGCAGCTCCGATGAATCAGTGAGACCGGTCAACCGCTCGGTGAGGGAGTCGACGCGCTTCTGTGCTTTGACCATCGCCTGTTCGGCGGCACGAAGTTGCCGGCCGAGGGTCGACGGGCTCGGTCCCGTCCGAGCCGCCTTCGGCTTACCTGGGCGACTCGACGAATCGGCCGTGGCGGGTCCGGCCTTCGATGCGCTGACCTTTTTCGCCGATCCAACTGGCTTTCCAGTCCGACCGGTCGAACGCTCTGTAAGCCAACCGCTGACGCCGCCGGGCACACGGTGCATGGTGCCGTCCTCGTCGATCGCCAGCACGTGATCTGCCACGCGGTCGAGGAAGGCTCGGTCGTGGCTGGACGTGACGAGTGCACCGGGCCAATCATCAAGAAACGACTCGAGTGACCGCAATGTGTCGAGATCAAGATCGTTCGTGGGCTCATCCAGAATCAGCAGGTTCGGCTTCGTGGCCAGCACCATCACCAGTTGCAGCCGGCGACGTTCGCCGCCCGACAGCATCCGCGTCGGCGCGTATTGGGCAGTGGAGTCGAACCAGAACTTCTCGAGGAGCGCTTTGTCTTCATGGTCGGGCTCCCGGTACGGCCCTGCGACCACCTTGCGGACAATGGCGTCCGGATCGAGCGCAGACGAGTGCTGATCGGCGTAGCCGACCACGACGGTCTGCCCTCGCTTGACCTCGCCCGCAACGGGTGCAGCCCGTCCTGCGACGATGTCGAGCAGCGTGGTCTTACCCGACCCGTTCGGACCGACGACTGCGAGCCGGGCGCCGGGCTCGATGAGCAGGTCGATGTTCTCAAAGACCGTGTGCGCGTCGAACCGTTGCGTGACGCCGATCAGCTCGACGACTTGATTGCCGAGGCGAGACGTTCCAGCACCCAACTCGAGGTCGTTGCCACGTACGCCGGCGGCTGCGGGGCCGCCTGAGATGATCTCGGCGGCACTCCGCAGTCGCGCCTTGGGCTTCGTCGAACGCGCGGGCGCACCACGACGCAGCCAAGCAAGCTCCTTGCGCGCCAAGATTTTGCGCGTTGATTCTTCCGCTGCTTCACGCTCGATTCGCTCGGCGCGAGCATCGAGGTACGTCGCATAGGCACTTGATCCGGCTGCTGCCTGATGGATGTACGACTGTCCGTTGTCGAGTTCGACGACGCGGCTCGGGCCCACGGCCGTCGTCAGCCGATCAAGTGCATGTCGGTCGTGAGTCACCAGCACCAACGCCGCGCTCATCGCAACAAGGCGCGATTCAAGCCACTCGATTGCCTCGAGATCGAGATGGTTCGTCGGCTCGTCGAGGACCACCATGTCGAAGGCACCCTGCTGGTCGTCCGCCAGCACCTTCGCAAGCGCAACCCGCTTGGCCTGGCCACCCGACAACTGGTCGGTGCGTCGGTCGAACAACGGCAAGACGCCTAGCGTCGTTGCGGCAGCCTGCACTTCCCATCCGTCGCCGAGGACGTCGCGGACCAGCCCCTCCGGCAACACAGGGTCTTGCTCGAGCGACACAATCCGAGCACCTCGGCCGAACCGCACATCGCCGCTGTCCGGTGTGAGCGCTCCCGTCATGATCCGCAGGAGCGTGGTCTTGCCCGAACCATTGACGCCGACCACAGCGACACGATCGCCCTTCGAAATGGTGACGTCGACATGACTGAAGAGCACCTTGTCGGGCTGAGCCAGTCCGACGTCGGAGAGATCGACGCAAATCACCCCGGCGACGCTACGGCCGAAACGGTCACGCCGTGCCGAGCACGACGGGACCGTTCGACGGCTCGTGTGGGGGGATCAGTCGCCGTTGATCTTGTCGGTGATGCGTGTCTCGATCTTGGCGAGCTTCTCAGCGGCCTCGTCTGCCGTGATCCGCTCGGCCTCGACGGCAGTGTTGATGCGCTCCTCGGCCTGGGTGATCAATGCAGCGATCAGGTCGCTGGATTCGACACCATTCGCAGCTGCGAGTTCAGCCAGGGTTGATCCGGCGCGGAGCTCCTCCCGCAACTCGTCGGCATCGACGCCAAGCAGCTCAGTCAGCACCTCAGAACGGGCGAACTTGCCGGGGCCCCGACGTCCACGATTTTCACGACCGCCGCGATCGCCGCGCTCCGGCCGATTCTCGACCAGATGGGTGGCGACTGCATCAGCTTGATCTGCGGTCAGTGTTCCGTCGACGACCAGTGGCTGCAGCGCGTCGCGAAGACGTTCGCCAGAATTGGCCTGCATGTCTTCGCCGACGGTGTCGTCGACCTGCTGCACGAGTGCGGCGGGAGCGGCGGGAGGTGTGCCGTCGTCATCGGCCGCACTTGAGAGGCCCGGCACGCCGAGCACCAAGCCGGCGAGTGAGCCGCCGACGAGCCCGGCGGTGAGACCGATGGCCAGGCCCTTCTTCGAGGACCGGGGCTGCTGGGACTGAGTGGAGACCGTGTTGTTCATGTCGTGTTCCTTTCCAGAACGCTGTGGGGGATGTCGACCACGATGACAGTCCCCGGTGAGGAGGAAACCGGAGCAAGGTAAGAGTCGGGTGTGACTCGAGCAGCACACGAAGCCGCACGAAGCCGCAGTGGTGCCGGTCAGGTCATGCAGGGGTCGCCGAGGTCGGCACGTTCTGGACTGGCAACTCGAAGCCGACCGATGCGCCACCGCCAGGTCGGTTGACTGCGCTCACAGTGCCACCGTGCCGCTCGACGATCTCACGCACGATCGCCAACCCCAGCCCTGAACCGGGCAACGTCCGCGACGCCGTGGCGCGGTGGAATCGGTCAAAGACCAGCGGGAGGTCGTCTTCTGGAATGCCCGGGCCATGGTCGATGACCGTGAGCCTGCCCCCGTCAACCTCCACGCGGATCTCGGAATCGCTCTGATCGAACTTCGCGGCGTTCTCGACGAGATTGGTGATCGCCCGTTCGATTCCGGCGAGCGGCGCAAACACCGAGGCTTCCTCACCGACGTGCACCCCGACTTCCACGACGACAGATCGATCCCGTCGTCGGCCGACACGCGCGGCCACGCGGCGAGCCACCTCGGCGAGCAGAAGATCCTGCGGCGGTTGGTCGGCAAGTTCGCCAGACGCAACAGCGACCAGTTCGTTGACGAGTTCAGTGAGTTCGCCGACCTCGCTGTCGAGGTCCCCCAGGATCCGTTCCTGCATGTCAGGCTCCATGTCCGGATGCCGACGGAGCACGGCAAGGTTCGTCCGCAGGCTGGTCAACGGCGTACGGAGTTCGTGACCCGCGTCCTGCACCAACCGCTGCTGTTCGCCTCGCGACCGTTGGAGCGCACCGAGCATCGAGCCGAACGCCGAGCCGAGGCGGCCGACTTCATCCCTTCCCGGCTCCGGCAGTGCAACGTTCAGGTCGCCCGACTGCTCCACTTCGCTCGCCGCTCGGGTCAGACGGCGCAGCGGAGCAGCGACTGTGCTGGCGAGAAGCCAACCCACCGCTGCGGCGAGCGACGAAACGACGAGGACGAACAACGCGGTGCGACGCTGGACGTCGCGCAGCACTCGATCGGTCTCACCCAGCGAGCGGGCGACCTGAACAGCACCGGCATCGCGCCCAACGGTGTGTACCCGGAAACGTTCGGAACCGAATTCGACCGTTGACTGATCGAACCCGCGATTCACACCGACCACACTCCGGGCGGCGTCGCTGACTGGAAGGTCGACCTCGAACGAACTGTTGACCGTCTCGGCCCGAACATTCAGCACACGCACCGAGTAGATCCCGAGCAGACCACGCGCCGGGATTCGAAAGCGATTGTCGTCGCCCCGTCCGGCGAGCAGCGTCGTGGCCTCACTGATCGAGTCGTCGACTTCGGCGATGAGGCGAGCACTGGTCGATCGGTAGCTGATCGCCCCGACGACTGAAGTGGCCACGAGGACCAAGACGGCCATCGCCAGGGCGATCTTCAGCCGCAATGAATTCACAATGGTGTCCGGACCGTGTAGCCGACGCCGCGCACCGTCTGCACGAGTCGCTGCTCGCCCTCGGCCTCGGTCTTGCGACGGAGGTACCCGATGTAGACCGCAAGGTTCTTCGAATCCGGCCCGAAGTCGTAGTTCCAGATGCGCTCGTAGATCGTCGTGTGATCGAGCACGATCCCCTGGTTCTCGACCAGCAGTTCGAGCAGATCAAACTCGGTCTTCGACAAATCGATCTCGCGTTCGCCACGAAACACACGACGGGCTGCAGGGTCAAGGCGAAGGTCGCCAACATCAAGGGTCGCGACCTCATCCTCTCCGGCGTACTCCGCTCGGCGTAACAGTGCTCGCAGACGGGCGAGCAGCTCATCAAGGTCATACGGCTTTGGCAAGTAATCGTCCGCACCGACGTCGAGGCCTGCGACGCGATCGGAGGTCTCCGTCCGAGCGGTCAGCATCAAAATTGGCAGCCGATTGCCTTCGGCGCGCACCACGCGGCACACCGTCAACCCGTCGACGAGCGGCATCGACACGTCGAGCAGAAGCGCTGCCGGCTCGTCCCGCGCAACAGCGTCAAGACACTCCGCACCGTTCGACGTGGCTGTGACGCGATAGCCCTCGAGTTCGAGCGCTCGCACGAGCGACTCGCGCACGGCGCGGTCGTCCTCAGCGACCAGAAGATGAGCCGGTGCACGATCGTTGGCCGAGACAGTCACTTCGTCAGTCTTGCCGCTCGCGGGGCCGGCGCGGGTGAGAGTTGAGTGTGAATCCCCGTGGCTGACCTCCGCCGTTTGCTAGCAACTGCAGGTGCAGTTGTTTCCGTCGAGCGCTCAGATCGAGGGCCGCAATCTTCCTCTGGCGATCGCTGCTGTTGCTGCAGGCGGCGCGACCGGGGCAACACTGCGCTGGGCGGTCGGAACGTTTTTCGACGTCGAAGCCGGCTCCTGGCCGTGGCGGACACTCATCGTCAATGTGCTCGGCTGCCTGGCAATTGGTGTCGCGGTCCATCGGCTCGAACGCGGATCGCTGCGGTGGGACGCCATCGTCACCGGCCTGCTTGGCGGCTTCACCACGATGTCGTCGTTTGCCGTCGAACTCAACGACTTCGTCGACCGCGACCTGACCGGTACTGCCGTCGCGTATGGCGGAGTCACCGTCGCAAGCTGCGCCGCCGCAGTCGGGCTCGCGTCCGCCCTGTCTCAGCAGCGCACCCGCACCAACCACAGCCGAGGTGACGACACATGACGCCGATCGTCTTCGTCTGCGCCGCAGCGCTGGGCGCTGTTGCCCGACTCACCCTGGGCCTCCTCGTGTGCTCGTGGCAGGCGCTACTGGTCGCCAACACCATCGGCGCCGCTGTGCTCGGCTACACCCTGAGCGCTGACTTCTCCGACAGTGTCGTCACCGTCATCGGCATCGGATTCTGCGGCGCGCTCACCACCTACTCGACATTCGCGCTGGAGGCACGATCGCTCGGATGGCGTTGGGGATCGGCCTACGCGGCGCTCACCATCGGGTGCGCGTGCGGTGCGGCCTCGATTGGTACGACGTTCGTGTCAACCTGATCCGCCTTCACGCCCCTGGTCCGTCTCCGGTGAATCGGAGGTCAGGTGGTTTCGAGGATGCGAACCGGCAGCACGCGCGGTCCACGAATCTGACCGGCGCTCCACGTCACGTCACCGGCGAGCTCAAACTTGGGGAACCGGGTGATGAATTCCTCGATCGCCACCTTGAGTTCGAGCCGGGCGAGGTTCGAACCGAGGCATCGGTGGATACCAAGACCGAAGGCTGCGTGCCGGTTCGACTCCCGGTCGATGATGAACTCATCGGCGTCCTCAAATGCCCGCGGATCGCGGTTGGCCGCCGGGAAAGGCAGGAGCACCCAGTCGTCCTTCTTCATTGGGCACCCATGGAAGTCCACGTCCTTGGCGACCATACGGGCCATCGTGACCGGCGCGTAGGCACGGAGGAACTCCTCGAGCGCGAAGGTCATCACCTCGGGTTCGGACCCGAGACGGTCGAGGTCCGACGGAGTCTGCGCCAGATGCCACAGCGATGAACCAATCGCCGACCACGTGGTGTCGATGCCAGCGATGAGCAGCAGCACAATCGAGCCACGCACGTGCTCGGGCGACAGCTTCTCGCCACCCAGCTCGACGTTGAGGAGATAGTCGGTGAGGTCCTCGCGCGGGTTGTCGATGTGGTCTTGCACCTGTTTGTCGAGGTACTCGTCCAACTTGAGGAAGTTCTCGCGACGGGTCCCCGGCTCGGCGTTGATCGTCTCGAGCGTGTTGTGCACAAACTCGCGGAACAACGCCTCGTCTTCTTCGGGGAACCCGAGCATGCGTCCAATGACGTTGACCGGGATGTGCTGTGCGTACTGCACCGCTGCATCGACGGTGTCGCCAGGCGCGACGTCACCCATCTCGTCGAGGAGGCGGCGGCACAGAATCTGGACTTCGGCCTCCCAGGGCTCGATCTGCTTTGGAGCGAACGGCGGCAACAGCAGACGACGCGCCATCCCGTGGAACGGCGGATCACTCGAGATCGGCGGTACGACACCGATGGGCGCAGGGATAGCAGCATCGCCTGGGCGGAGGTGGGTAACCACGACACTGCGACTCGTGAAGTTCTCCGTGTCGTACGCGACGTCGTGCACCGCCTCGTGCGTGATCGGAGCCCACATGCCGCCGTAGCGATCGGAATGGGCGACGGGACAGCCGCTGTCGCGCAGTTCCTTCCACACCTCAGGCGCATTCGGGTTGTAGCCGGGGTCGGCGTGGTCGAGGTCGGTCGCCCAGTCGGTGACCGGCCCATAGTCGTCGGCGTCGTAGGGAGTGCGTTCCCAGGAGAGCGCGTTCTCCGGAGTGTCGGAAATCTCCAGCGGTTCGGTGGGTTCGATCGTGTCAGTCATCCAGCTGGTCAGTCGGAGATCGTGATCGCGTATTCCGGGCAGTTCGACGCAGCGAGACGTGCCTTGGCCTCGAGGTCGGCCGACACATCACCGTCGCCGATCAGCACGGCTTGGCCGTAGTCGTCAACATCGAACAATTCGGGTGCCAACGCGTAGCAACGGTTGTGGCCCTGGCACTTTTCAACATCGAGATGAACACGCATGTCCTGACCATAGAGCCCAGAAACAGACGGTGACCAGCCCCCTGGGCATCTTTCTCGAACAGTGTTCCAATGCTGCTGCTTCTGCCATCGGACGGGAAGGCGGCCGAATCTCGCGATGGCAATGAGTAACTCTGGGGCGTCACCACCGGGATCAGACCAGGCGAGCAGCCTCGTCGATGTCGGTGCGAGTGAGTGTGAGGAGCTCATCTCGATTGAGGTCGATCATCCCTGCCCCGTCGAGGCGGAGTGCCTGGCGATTGACAGCCTGCTCGAACAGGTTTCGCGCGTACCGCGCGTTACCGAATCCACTCTGATGACGGGCTGCTCGGAAGATGTCGAGCAGTGCATCGTGTGCTTCGGGCGCGATCACGTACTCGGCATCGGCGGCTGTCTTGTCCATGATCGCCACAAGCTCGATGTCGGTGTAGTCGTCGAACGCGATTTCGCGGGAGAAGCGCGAGCGCAGCCCGGGGTTCGAGGCGAGGAACTGGCCCATCAATTCGGGGTATCCGGCAACGATGACGACGAGCCGACCGCGATGGTCTTCCATCCGCTTGATCAACGTTTCGATCGCCTCTGAACCGAAATCGAGGCTCTTCGGTCCGGCTGGCGACAGCGCGTACGCCTCGTCGATGAACAACACGCCATCGAGCGCACGCTTGATGGCTCGATTGGTCTTGAACGCGGTGTGCCCAACGTATTGACCGACGAGCTGGGCCCGATCGACCTCGACCAGGTGGCCTTTCTCGAGATAGCCGAGCGCGCCGTAGATCTCCGCCACGAGACGGGCGACAGTCGTCTTTCCTGTGCCGGGGTTGCCGTAGAACACGAGGTGCTGGCTCGCTGCCACTTCGGCCAGACCGTGCTTGCGACGCTGCTGCTGAATGCTCAGTGACGCGATCAGTGTCGAGACCTGCTCCTTGACGGAGTCGAGTCCGACGAGCGTGTCGAGTTCGGCTCGGACCTCGTCAACACTTCGGCGCGCCTTCTGGCGGCCGGGCCCCAGATCGACGCCACGCTCGCCCAGCCGTCGCTCGGATTCACTGATCAGTCGGCCAACACCGTCGCCGGCCTGCTTGATGCGACGCGTCAGTCCGCGCGGTCCCCGTGCCATTGGCCAGACCGTACCGATCCGCAGGCCCAACGCATCGCGTCATGCGGGCTCGTCCTTCGCGCCCACACGCGTGGAAGTGGCGCTGTCTGCGCGCGACCTGTTCACGCCTTCGCTTGAGAAGCAGAACGTTCCGACCCCAGCGACACGAGCAAGAAGCCAATCGTGCATGGCAGCGTCAAAATTGCGGTTGCTGCACCAACGGAGAGCCGCGACTCGGCCAACACTCCGACCGCCACGGGGATGACCAGCGCCGTTACTCCGGATCCCGCTCGCAACCAGGTGAGCGCTGCGCCACGTCGACCTGGAAACTTCGCAGCATCGTCGTACAGCTTTGGGAAGAAGGTCGAGATGCCGACACCGGCGACCACGTACCCAGCGAGCACCAACCACTGATTCGGTGCGAACGCGGCAACGGCAAGACCGAGACCGGACACGACGATGGCGCCGCGCAGCAGCCGGTCGCTCCCGACGCGAATCAGCACCGAGTCTCCACCGAGTCGGCCGACAGTCATACCGATCGTGAACGCGACGAATCCGAGGCCAGCGAAGCCCGCCGACGCCCCAAAGTCCTCACTCAACCGGAATGCGGCCCAATCGGTCGAGACGAGTTCAACGGTGAGGGCAAACCCGCCGGCTGCAGCGAGCAGTATCAGCGTGATCCACCGCTGCCGCGTTCTGCGGGCCGGTCGTGGCAGATCGTGGAACTTGGTGTTTGCTCCTTCGTCGATCTTCAATAGCCCCGACCCGACAAAGACGAGCGCGCCGAGCAGCACGGCGCCGACAACGATCAGGTGCATCCGCAGTGAGACCCCTGATGCCGCGGCCTGCGCGGCGGCGAGCCCCCCGGCCACCGTGCCAAGGCTCCAGAGCCCGTGCAGGCGATTCATCACAGGCGCATGCCGACGAGAACTCAACCAAGACCCCTGAAGGTTCATCGCGATATCGACGACGCCGTCAGCGGCCAGCATCACCGCCGAACCCAACAAGAGCATCCACCAGACATCGGCAAACCCGACGATCTGCAGACCGCACAGCAACACCAAGACGAACACAATCAGTGCTCTGCGCGTTCCAACGGCATCAATGATGCGCGGCGACCACATGCTTGCCAGCAGGCCGAGCGCTGCGCCCGCCGTGAGGACTGCGCCCAACTCGTCGAGACTCAGGTCGAGCCGGTCACGAATCTCTGGGAGCCGCGGCACAAAGGAGGCGAACACCGCACCGTTGACGAAGAACTGCACGGCCACCGCCTGCAGCGCCCGGCGATCAGTCGCCGTGAACTCGCGAGCGCTCAACGTCACTGCGGCAAACTACTCCTGTCCTTCGTCGACCCGACGACCATCGAGGCCGGCGGACCGCTGCAGTCAGAGAGCGAGGATGCGCTCGAGCGCATCCTCGCGCGACGCATCGATGACCGCGGTAATCGGTCCGCTATCACCAGAAACAGCGGCCAACGGCCCCCCGCGGATGGTGCCGACGGTGAGCACTACGACATCGACGTCGGGTGCAACCTCGCGACAGATCGCCGCCTTCGCGATCGACTTCCACACGTTTTCAACCCTGCTGAGTCCTGGTCGAGCCGGCGTGTTGACGCCACCGAGTTCGAAGATCCGTGTGACGCCATCAGGGCCAACGCCGCGGAAGTTCACCGTGACACCAGGCGACACCCGGGCGGCTTCGTCGACATCGGTGTATCCCGCTTCGTCGAGGAGTGTCCGCGCCATGTCTTTCAGCGTGCGCCGATCAGGCAGCTCCCGCGGCGCCATCGACTTCACCCGCTCTTTGGCCTGCTGTACGTAGCCGGGATCGGTGTCGTATCCGACATAGTGACGACCCGTGTTCTTCGCCGCGACAGCCGTTGTCCCCGAGCCCATGAACGGGTCGAGCACGACGTCACCTTCGTAGGTGAACAAATGCAGGCAGCGCTCGACGAGCGCGACCGGGAACGGTGCGGGGTGGCCGACTCGTGTCGCGCTCTCCGCGGGAATCTCCCACACGTCGAGTGTGGCTTCCATGAACTCGTCGCCGGGCACCGTCGCCACGCCGCCGACGCCATTTCCATCGCGGTTGCCGGTACCGACGCGATCGAAGCGGCCCTTGCTGGCGATGATGACTCGTTCCGTTGTGTCGCGCAGCACCGGATTGGCCGGAGATTGGTACGACCCCCAGGCACACGAACCGCTGGCGCCACGCTGCTTCTGCCACACCACTTCGCCACGCAAGAGCAGTCGAAGATCATCCTGGAGAATGGTGGTGACGTCGGCAGCCAGGCTGCGATACGGCTTGCGGCCGAGGTTGGCCACATTGACTGCGATGCGCCCGCCAGGTTCAAGCGTGCGGACACATTCGCCGAGCACGTCGCGGAGCATGGTGAGGTACTCGATGTAGTCGGCCGGTACATGCCCTTCGCCCAGGGCGGTCTCATACTCTTTGCCTGCGAAGTACGGCGGCGAGGTGACGACGAGTGCCACCGATCCGTCGGGCACCTTCGTCATATTGCGTGCGTCGCCGACATAGATCGCGTCGAGTTTGCCGTGGGCGCCGAGGGTGTCGTCGTCGCTGATCTGCGGCGGAGCAAACCGGCTGTAGAAGTCCGACGAGTCGTGCGATTCGCGCTTGCTGACGCCAAACGATGACGTGGATGTTCCCATGATGTGTCTCTGTCTCGCTCGTTCAGTTCTGGCCGTCAGCGGGTGCGGTATCCGCTTCGTCAAATGGCATTGGTGGGTTCGTTTGGGTGGCGGCGCGCTGCATGCGCTCGACCGGTCGTTCACGCATGTCGGCATGCGTGAGAATCCAGAAGCGGTTGGTGTCGACCGCATCGACGACCTCGGTTGCTACGTCGTTCGCAGGCATCCCCTCAGCAATGCCGGATGCGACGGCTTCGTTCATCAGCTCGCCCATTGGCGAGTCGACGTGGTCGGGTTCGGCATCCATGAGATCGGTCTGGACAAAGCCGGGACATAGCACGCTCACACCGACCGGGGACCCCGTCGACTCAAGTTCGATGCGCAGCCCTTCGCTGATGGCAACAACCGCGTGTTTCGTCGCGTTGTACGGCGCGGCACCCGGCATGGCGACCAGACCAGCCATCGATGCAGTGCTCACGATGTGCCCGAGGCCCTGCTCGTTCATGATCGGCAAGAACGAACGAATGCCGTGGACAACTCCGAAGAGGTTGATGTCGACCACTTTGCGCCAGAGTTCGATCGGGCCGTTCCAGGCATCGCCCATTCCAGCGATGCCGGCATTGTTGAACACGAGGTGGGCTGCTCCGTAGGTGGCAAGCGTGTACTCGGCGAGTTCGGCGACCGATCCTTCTGAGGCGGTGTCGCACACGAACGTGGCGATGTCGGCGCCCGCCTCGGTGAGTCGGCCTGCAGTGGCATGCAATTTGGGTGCGTTGATGTCCGCGAGCACGACGCGCATGCCGCGCTCAATCAACTGCTCGGCGACGGCGAGACCGATGCCACCGGCTCCACCGGTGATCACCGCGACATTGCCGGGCGCGATGACATTCCCAACGACTGTCATAAGGGCCAATCTACGATGCGTCGCGCGACGAGTGGTTGATACACGCGCGGAGAGCGCGTGACACGTCACGACACGACCTCACTCGGCATCACTCTCGATCGGCATCAGTTGGCGTGTATCACGACGTCCGCGTGGTGGATGGTGCCTCGGGCACGTTCTTTCGCTGCGTACATCGCACGGTCGGCAACGAGGATCGTGTCCTCCAGTGAACGCGCAACCTCAGGATGAGGTCGACCGCTCGCGATACCAATCGTCGCACCAATCCGGACCCGATGATCCAGACAGTCGAACGGCGCGCGCAGGTGCTTGATAATTCGCTCCGCAAGGGCCAACAGCCCTCGCTCGCGGTCCTGGTCGGACTCTGACCCGTGGTCGCAGACGACGATGAACTCATCGCCACCGGCTCGAT
Organism: uncultured Ilumatobacter sp.; assembly: GCF_963980585.1. Taxonomy (NCBI): domain Bacteria; kingdom Bacillati; phylum Actinomycetota; class Acidimicrobiia; order Acidimicrobiales; family Ilumatobacteraceae; genus Ilumatobacter; species uncultured Ilumatobacter sp. The sequence goes on along the minus strand of NZ_CAXCAM010000011.1, from coordinate 20,890 downwards.
ACACATCGCCACCACCGCGTACTGCTGTGGCAATGCGGCGCGCGGTCTGCGCCAGCACCTCATCACCGGCAGCGTGGCCGTAGGTGTCATTGACCGCCTTGAACCGGTCGAGATCGATGAACAAGACGCTTGAGGGCGTCCGCGCCGACTCGATGCGGTCGTTCAGCGACGTCCGATTGCCCACCCCGGTCAGCGCGTCACGACGTGCAGCGAGCTCAAGCTCGCTGCGGCAATCGGCCTGCTCGAGCGCAAGGCGAGCCAACCGAATCACCTCGGTGATGTGCTGCTCCTGGTTGGGACTGACCACGACGGAGATACGCCGCCACACAATCAAGACGGCAGCAACATTGCCGGACCCGTCGACGATCGGGCGCACCCACGCTGCGGGGAGCTGGGCCATCGCCATCTCTGCACCGGTACGCGCGTCGACATCACTCGAGGTCGCGTCAAGGACATCCTGTGTTTCGTTCCGGGTGAGACAGCGGCGCCATGGCGTGTCGTGCGCATTGACGAGATCAGCGTCGATCGGCCACTCCCCCATCACGCGGAACAGATCCTGGTCGGTTGGCGCCCCTGGCTCGACAAGCAGAATGCAGCCGATGCCGTCAAGTGGCATCGCGCGGCCGCACATCGCAATGGCCGCCAGAGTCCGGTCCAACGGTTCGTCCGATGCAACAGACGTCACCGCTGTCGCCAGGACGTCACGAACCGATTCGGGCGTCAGCGTCACGACATACCCAGCGACACCGAGTTCGGCGGGCGCCTCGTAGGACCAAAACTGCGTGAAGTGACTCACGCCGGCGCTGTCGACGTAGCGAATCCGACTCGGCCCCATCACCGTCCCGTCGAAATCAGGGCCATTGGCGAGCAGATCGATGGCAAAGTCCACATCCCGATCATCAATGAATTCCATTGCGGAACGCCCAAGCACGGTCGATCGTTCTCGACCGATCATGCCCAGCAGTCGTTCGTTCACGAATACGATGTTCGCTGCTGTATCGATGACGAACATCGCCACAGGCATGACGTCAAGCAGCAGCGACGGGTTGGCTTCGAACTGCTGCTTTCCCGTGTTCTCCACAGCGACCAATGTCTGGCCGCCAGTCAGTTTCATCCCATTGCCCATCGTCATGGCATCGACGTGACAGCGGTCAACCTTGAGTCGAGTTCGGCTCGCGACCAGGCGCGATGCTGTCTGCGACCACAGTTTCACCAGGAACAACTTGCAGAGATAGCTTCGTCGGCACATGTCCAGCCGCTACCTGTGGACCCCGTTGCAACTCGGTCCGGTCGAAACACGGAATCGAATCGTCTTCTCGGCCCACCTCACGAACTACGCGCGTGACGGTCTCCCGACCGCTCAGCACGCCGCCTATTACGCCGCCCGAGCCGCAGGCGGCACCGGACTGATCATCACTGAAGAGCACTCGACTCACCCGACCGATTGGCCGTACGAGAAGCTGATCCACGGCTTTCACCGCGACGTCATTCCCGGCTACCTGGCCATGACCGAAGCCGTCCACCGGCACCGCACACCGATCTTCGCGCAGATCAACCACAACGGCGGGCAGGCGTCATCGATGTACTCGCGACTGCCGGTCTGGGCTCCCTCCGCGGTTGCCGATCCACTTTTCCGCGAAGTGCCGAAAGCCGTCACCCACGCCGAGATCGACGAAATCATCGCCGGGTATGCGCTGGTCGCTGAACACTGCGCCGAAGGCGGCTTCGACGGTATTGAACTGCAGTGCTCGCACAGCTCCATCGTCCGCGGGTTTCTGTCTCCGGCGACCAACAAACGGACAGACGGCTACGGCGGCTCGCTCGAGAACCGGGCGCGCCTGCTGGTTGAGATCGTCGCAGCAGTCCGCAAGGTGATCGGCAATCGACTTGCGCTCGGCGTCCGAATCTGCGGGGACGAGCTCATTGACGGCGGCACCACGATCGACGACGCCGTTCGCATCGCCGAACTCGTCGAGCAGACCGGCCAGGTCGACTACATCAACACGTCGATCGGTGTGGCCACGGCAAGCCTGTTCATGATCGAAGCGTCGATGCACATCCCGCCGGGCTACGCGATGTTCATCCCCTCGGCGATCCGCAAGGCGGTCGACCTTCCCGTGGTCGGAGTCGGCAGATTCAAGGATCCGCTCCAGGCCGAGCGAGCACTCGCCGAAGGCCACTGCGACCTGGTCGGAATCGTGCGCGGCCAGATTGCCGACGCCGACTTCGCGGCGAAAGCCCGCGCCGGCGCCACCGATGAGACCCGGCTCTGCCTGTCGTGCAACCAGGAGTGTGTCGGTCGCATGGGTCTGAATCGGTGGCTGGGCTGCATCGAGAACCCCCGCACCGGACGTGAGGCGGAAGGGGTCGGTGCCATCCGGATCACACCCAAGCCGAAATCGGTGATGGTCGTTGGTGCCGGCCCCGCCGGACTACAGGCAGCTATCGCGTCGCGCCGCAACGGGCACGCGGTCACCGTGTTCGAAAAGGGATCGGAGGCCGGCGGCCAGGTTCGAATCGCAGCCTCGGTGCCCAACCGCGCCGAGTTCGGCGACATGGTGCGCAACCAACTCGCCGAGTGTCGACGGCTCGGCGTCGAGTTCGAATACGACGTCGGCGTCTGGCCCGGCCTGGTCGAGGAACGCCGCCCCGACCACGTCATCATTGCGACCGGGGCCGAACCGGCACGGCCGTACTGGGTCCCGGAAGATGCCACCAACGTCGCCGACGTTCGCGAGGTCCTCGAGGGAACCGCTGAGCCCTTTGGCGACGTTGTGCTGATCGACGAAATTGGATTCCACCACGCCACCTCGACTGCAGAAGTGCTCGCCGATCGCGGCTGCAACGTCGAAATCGTCACGCCGGGCATGGTCGTCGGCCAAGACCTCGGCATCACCCTCGACATGGAAAACTGGTGGATTCGTGCTGGCGAGAAGGGCATCGCGCAGACCACGGACCTCGTACCAATGGGTCTCGAGGGCAACACGCTGACGCTGCTGCACCATCCCACCGGCCAGAACGTCGAGCGCCGTCCCGACTGGATCGTGCTCGCCATCCATGGCAACCCGGTCGAGTGGCTCTACCACGACCTGCGCGCTGCAGGCGTCAGCGTCGAACGCGTCGGCGACTGCGTCGCACCCCGGCGCGCGCACAGCGCGGTGATCGAGGGCGAACGCGCCGGCGCCGCCGTCTGAACCGCTGGCCGGTCAGATGTTGCCCAGAGCGCCGACAAAGCGATCTGCCGTCCTCTAACGTCCACGACTGTGATTGACATCGACGCGGCATTGTCCGCACTCTCCCTCACCGACAAATGTCGGATCGTCACCGGCAAGAACACGTGGAGGACCGTGGCCTTTCCCGAGGCAGGTATCCCCGCGATCAAGATGAGCGACGGGCCCAACGGCATCCGCGGCGAGGGTCATGGTGGCGGTGGAACCCCCGGCGTCGTCGTGCCTGCCGGGATCACGCTTGGTGCCACGTGGGATGTCGAACTCCTCGGCGAGATCGGATCACTTCTCGGGATCGAGGCCCGCCGTAAGGGCGCCCACGTCCTTCTCGGCCCCAACGTCAACCTGCATCGCACACCGATCGGTGGCCGCACGTTCGAGTGCTACAGCGAAGACCCCGAACTGTCCGGGGCACTTGCCGCGTCGTACGTTCAGGGCGTCCAATCCCACGATGTCGCCGTCACGGTGAAGCACTTCGTGTGCAACGACACCGAGATCGAACGAATGAGCGTCGACGTCCAGATCGATGATCGTTCGCTGCGCGAGTTGTACCTCCGTCCGTTCGAACGCGCCGTGAAAGAGGGCGGCGCCTGGGGCATCATGAGCGCGTACAACAAACTGAACGGCGAACACGCCGCACAGCACCGCGGCCTGCTGACCGACATCTTGCGCACCGAGTGGGGTTTCGACGGCTTCGTCGTCTCCGACTGGTTCGGGGTCCACGAAGCCGTATCGGCGGCAAATGCCGGGCTCAACATCGAGATGCCCGCCCCGGTTCGGGTCTACGGCAAGAAGCTGGAAGACGCAGTCGAACGTGGCGATGTCACCGAGGCGCAGGTGGACCTCCTCGTCCGTGACATTCTCGTGCTGGCCAATCGCGTGAAGGCCGACGAGCGTGACGCCAATGTCGAGGAGGAATCGGTCGATGAGCCAAACGAACGCGCCCTCACCCGCCGCGCAGCGACGGCCGGCACGGTGTTACTCCGCAACGATCCGGTCGCCGCACTCGCAAACTCACCCGTCCTGCCACTCGACGCGTCGAGCCTGACGAGGGTCGCCGTGCTCGGCCCCAATGCCACCATCGACCGCTCGATGGGCGGCGGCTCTGCGAGCCTCGTTCCACTCGGCCATCGCACCTTGCTCGACGCGCTGACCGACCGCATCGGGCCGGATTCGCCGACCGGCGCGTCGGTCATCTTCGAACCAGGTGTTCGCATCGATCGCCTCACGCCGGTCGTCCTCAAGAGTCAGCTGCGCCAACCCAACGGCGAGCCTGGTCTGCGCATCGAATACGCCAACGGGCGCGATTGGAACGGCGACATCGTCGTCGTCCAGCCGGCACCGACGTCGATGATCCGCTTTTTCGGGTCGACCCCCGATGGAGTCGACCCGCGCGGGTTCTCCACGCGGATCAGTGGCTCGTTCATCCCCGACTCCGACGGCCCCCACGTCGTCGGTATCGTTTCGACAGGACCGTTCACGATGGCCGCCAACGGCGCCACGCTCGTCGAAGACCCGCTGATGGAGTTGCCGCGCAGCGAGGAATTCTTTGGCTACGGCAGCGTCGAGGCCACGGCAACGTTGGAGTGCACCGCTGGCACCCCGGTCGAACTTGATGTTCGGTGGGCCACCTCGGAGGTCAACGGCTTTGCAGCACTGCGCGTCGGTATCCGCTCCCCCGAGCCTGCCGACCTGATGGACCGCGCCGTCGCCGCCGCAGCAGCCGCCGACGTCGCTGTCGTCATGGTCGGAACCAACGACGAGTGGGAGACCGAAGGGTTCGACCGAACCACGATGGATCTTCCAGGCCGACAGGACGAATTGGTTCGCCGCGTCGTCGCCGCGAACCCGCGTACCGTCGTGATCGTGAACGCCGGTTCACCCGTGACGATGGACTGGGCCGATCCGAGCGACCCTGGGTCAGCGGCCGCGATTCTCACGCCCTTTTTTGCCGGCCAGGAACAGGCCGAAGCGCTCACCGACATTCTCCTCGGCAATGCAGACCCTGGCGGTCGACTGCCGATCACGGTCCCCGTTCGCCTCGCCGACCACCCCGCCTATCTCCACCATCGGCCCGATCATGACGGCGAAGGAAACGGCACGCAACGCTATGCAGAGGGCCTGTTCGTCGGCTATCGCCACTACGACGCGACCGACACGCCAGTGCGCTTCCCGTTTGGCCACGGGCTGAGCTATGGCGATGCCACGTGGGGCGATGCCGTGCTCGACGCCGAGAACCGCAGTGTCACCGTCACGGTGCCCATCACGTGCACAAGTGACCGAGCAGCAACGGTGGTTGTTCAAGGCTACGTCGAGGCCGTGGCGCCCGGATACATGCGGCCCCGGTTGGAACTGAAAGCTTGGGACAAGCTGACAGTCGAGCCGGGGACGACCGTGAACGCCGTGCTCGAACTTGATCCGACGGCATTCCGACGGTGGGATACTGCTGCCGACGACTGGCGACTCGAGCCAGGCGAGTACGACATCGTGTTGGCTGCTTCGGCCAACGACGAGCGCCAGCGGCACCGCGTCACCATCTCCTGAATCGAACACTGCCACCGGTGTTCCCCGACCGAACAACCACTTGAACCAACTCACCTCCTTCGACGCACCCAAACGCGCTGAAAGCGCTTACATTGTTGCGTTCTATGGCTGGCAACACACCCCTGCAGCGCCACTGGTGGCAGGACGCGCTCATCTATCAGGTCTATGTCCGATCGTTCGCGGACTCAACGGGCGATGGGATCGGCGACATCGAGGGCATCAGATCGCGACTCGATCATCTGGACTCGCTGGGCATCGATGCCATCTGGCTCAACCCGTGCTACCCGAGCCCACAACAGGACCACGGCTACGACGTTGCCGACTACTTCGGCATCCACGACGAATATGGCACGCTCGCCGACTTCGACGCGCTGCTCGCAGATGCCGAACAGCACAACATCAAGATCCTGATGGACCTGGTGCCCAGCCACTGCAGCAACGAACACGAGTGGTTCCAGGCAGCACTGTTGGCCGAGCCCGGCAGCGCGGAACGCGCGCGCTTCTATTTCCGCGATGGCAAAGGTGACGGCAACGAACCACCGAACAACTGGCGCGCCGCATTCGGCGGATCGGCCTGGACTCGCGTCAACGACCGCGACGATGACGGCCAGTGGTATCTCGGCACCTTCACGCCACACCAGCCCGACTTCGATCACACCCACGTTGACGTCAAACAGCATTTCGCCGACATCTTCGAGTTCTGGTTCGACCGCGGCGTGGCCGGCTTCCGCGTCGATGCCGTCGCACCGACCGGAAAGCACCCGGACTTGCCCGATCAGCCTCCGGTCGGCGCAGACGTGGGAATACTCGACATCACCTGGGTCAACCCGTACACCGTGTTCCGGCCCGAGGGCCACGACGTCTGGCGCGAATTTCGATCGACACTCGAGAGTTACGAGCTTCGCCATCCCGGGCGCGACCTGATGATGGTCGCCGAGGCCTACGCCGTGCGCCGCCCCGAATTGGTCAAGGAGTTCACCCAACCCGACCAGTTCCACCAAATGTTCTCGTTCGACCTGATGCTGTCTCCCTGGGAAAAGGGTTCGATCGAGCTCGCCCTGCGCGATCCGTTCGAGATTCTGAACAGCACCGGCGTCGCGCCGGCCTGGACGCTGAACAACCATGACATTCAACGCATCGTTACTCGGCTCGGTAAGGCCGACGCCCACCTGCCCGAGTCGTGGACCAACAACAATCTGGCGTTGTCTGGCGCAGCGATCGACCTCGAGCTCGGCGCCCGCCGCTCGCGTGCGATGACTGCCCTGATCTTTGCGTTGCCCGGAAGTCTCTACCTGTATCAAGGCGAAGAGTTGGGCCTGCCCGAGGTCCTCGACATCCCCGCCGACTACCGCGAGGACCCAATCTTCCACCTCACGGACGGTGCAGAGGTCGGCCGCGATGGATGTCGCATTCCACTGCCGTGGAACACCGATGTGTCGACGTCGTTCGGGTTCTCGAAGCCCGCTGCTGACGGCTCGGTCGGCGAGCCGTGGCTGCCACAACCTGCTGGTTGGGGCGCCTACGCGCTGGCAACGGCAGAGGACGACGACACGTCGATGCTCGAGTTGTATCGGACAGCTTCGGATGCTCGAGCGGAATTCGCAATTGTTCAGCCGCTCCGCGCCGAGGTCCTCGACCTCGGCCACGACCTCGTCGGCGTTCGGCGAGGTGGCCTCGTCATCGTCGTCAACGCGACGATGCAGCCCGTGGCAGTCGACCTCGAACACCCCGAACTCTCGATTGCGCGACCGGTGTTCTCCAGCGAGCCGAACGAAATGCACACACCCGGCGTCATTCCCGCGAACTCCACGGTGTGGTTCGCCAGCTGACACGTCTTGTCCTCCACACCTGACCGCTAACGTTTCGTCGCACATGCTGGCGAACGTCATCACCGATTTCACCGATCAACTCAAAGACTTCTCAGGCAACTGGTGGTTCCTGCTGGTCATCTTTGCGGTCGCGCTCCTCGACTCGATCCTTCCGATCGTTCCTGGCGAGACCACAGTGATCCTGGGCGGCGTGGCCGCCGGTGCCGGCGACCAAAGTCTCTTGCTCGTCATCATCGCCGGTGCGACCGGAGCGTTCGTGGGCGACAATCTCGCCTATGCGATCGGGAGCAATTTTGAGGGCCTGGTCAACCGGTGGGCAGACAGAAAGCCAGAGCGACGGGCGCGGCTGGATGGGGCCGCGCACCAGATCCGCAAACGCGGTGGCCTGCTCTTGATTACCGCACGATTCATCCCTGGCGGCCGCACCGTGCTGACCGTGTCTTCGGGCGTCACGCAGCAGCCACGCCGTTGGTTCATGTTCTGGATCGCCATCGCTGTCACGATCTGGGCGTCGTATGCCGCCATCCTCGGCTTCGTGTTCGGGAAGCAATTCGAAGACAATCACACGCTTGCCTTCATCCTGGCGTTCGTTACGGCGCTGTCGATCACGGGCATTGTCGAACTGGTCCGCTGGCAACGCGACCGTCGCAAGACCGCAGCGGCCTGAAGCCGGCGCGGTGCCAGGCGACGTGTCTCTATGGTGCACACTAGGGATATGACGACGAACACAACCATTGCTGCCCTCGCCTCAATCGAACTCTTCGCCGGGCTCTCGAAGAAGGAACTTGCCGCGATTGATCGATTGATGACACCGATCGACATCAAAGCCGGCAAGGAAGTCATCAAGGAGGGCACCGCCGGTCGCGAAGCCTTCATCATCGTCGAAGGGACCGCATCGGTCTGGCGCGACGGGAAGTTGATTGCATCGGTCGGCAAGGGTGCCGTGCTGGGCGAAGTGGCGCTGCTCGCCAACCGGTCACGAACCGCCACGGTGCAGGCCGAAACCGCGATGACGGTCGAAGTGCTCAACCGTCGCGAGTTCGAGCAACTGCTCGATCAGAGTCCCGCCATCACACGCAAGCTCCTCGTCGCCACTGCGAAGCGGGTCCATCAGCTCGAACCCTCGATGCTGAGCTGAAAACACCGAGAGTTTGCGACGCAGTCGGCGAACGGTTGCGAGCGACGACGTGACGCCCCGTACGCTGACGATCGATGATCGCAGTGGTGCCGGTTCGAGAGAGCGTTCTGCCAGCTGGCACCGACGACGCCATTGCTGAATGCGATGGCAATGTCGTCCTGGTTGGTTCAGGCGTCGATGACATCGACCTGACTGATCGAGCTCGAACGGTCACACTCGTCGACCTGGGCGATGTGGAGATCGCGCGCTGGGCGCGCCACCTTGCAGCTCTCATCAACTCAGCCGACGACGTCGTTCTGCCCGGCTCGACCGACCAGGTTGTGCTTCCCCACTGCCCCGATGGTCGCGACCTTGCACCAGCACTTGCGCTTCGCCTCAGCCGACCGCTGTACGCCGGCGCTACCGCGCTCGCTCATGACTCGGTATTCGTGGCTCGCTCCGGCGGCCGCGAGCTCCACGAACTTCGGCCCAGTGGCGCCTTCGTCGCCACGCTCCAGCCGGGTATTCGCGGAGCAGCGTCGTTTGACGGCCACCCCGAAGTCCGGCGCGTACGCGTCGATCACGAGGCGGTGTCCGGCCATGATGCGACCGTCGTGGAAATCTTGCCTCCTGACGTCCGCACGATGGACCTGTCCGAGGCACACCGCATCGTCGGTGGCGGCGCAGGACTTGACAGCGAGGAACGGTTTGCTCAGCTCGCAGCATTCGCTGCCGACATCGGTGCGACCATGGGAGCCACCCGGGTCATCACGGATCGATCGTGGGTGCATCATGACAAGCAGATCGGCACCACCGGCGTCGTGGTCGATCCGAAGTTGTACCTCTCCTTTGGAGTCAGCGGGGCGGTTCAGCACACCGCCGGACTCGGCAGCCCCGACCACATCATCAGCGTCAACACCGACCCCCACTGCCCCATGATGCACATGAGTGACCTCGCCATCGTGAGCGACGCGAATGCAACGCTTGCAGCGTTGACCCGTCTGCTCGCCGAACGCTCAGCCAACACGGCGGAGACCCCCGCATGACCGAGTTTGACGTCGACGTCGTCGTGGTCGGCGCTGGCCCAGCCGGCGCCACGGCCGCCACGGTGCTCGCACGGGCCGGCCACTCGGTCATCCTGCTCGAACGCGGCCCGTTCCCCGGTTCAAAGAACATGTATGGCGGCGTGGTCTATCCCCGCATCCTCGACCAGCTGCACCCGCAATGGTGGGAAGAAGCACCGGTGCAGCGCTGGATCACTCGCCGCTCCACGATGGTCTTGACCGACGACCAGGCGGTCAGTGTCGACTTCCGGAGCCAAAAATGGGGCAGCGCTCCCTACAACGGTGCCACGGCATTCCGGCCCGATTGGGACCATTGGCTCGCCAGCAAGGCCGAGGCCGACGGCGCGACCCTTGTCTGTTCCACGACCGCCACCGGTCTGCTGCGCGAGAACGGCCAGGTCGTTGGTGTCACCACCGACCGTCCTGACGGCGACTTGCGTGCCAGGGTCGTCATCGCCTGCGACGGCGTCAACAGCTTCCTCGCCAAGGAGGCGGGGATGTACGGCGAGGTCGACGCGGCGAACTACACCGTCGGCGTCAAAGAGACCATCGCACTTCCCAAGGAAGTCATCGACGAGCGCTTCGGCGTCCGTGGCCGCGACGGGATGGACATCGAAGTGCTCGGTGGCACATCCGGGGTCAACGGTGGCGGCTTCGTCTATACCAATCTCGACACGCTCGCCGTGGGGTGTGTCCTCAAGCTGCCCAAACTCGCAGCCCAGGAGTTGCGTCCCGAAGAGATCATCGAGCGGTTCAAGCAACACCCCGGCATCGCCCCACTCGTCGAAGGTGGCGAGGTGCAGGAGTATTCAGCGCACGTGATCCCCGAGGCTGGCTTGTCGATGATGCCGCAGATGACTGGCGACGGCATCCTCATCGCCGGAGATGCAGCCGCGATGTGCCTGGCCGCCGGCCTGTGGCTGGAGGGCGTGAACTTCGCCATGGCAAGCGGCATTTACGCCGGCGAGGCGGCCGTGGAGGCGCTCGCATCCGGCGACGCTTCTGCCAAAGGCTTAGCCGGATATGAGCGCCGGCTCAACGACACATTCGTCTTGCGCGACCACAAACGTCTGCACCGGGCGCCTGAGATCGTGCTGTCGGACCGGGTGCAGCATCTGTATCCGCAGATGATCGCCAACTCGGTCGAGCGTATGTTCCGCGTCGACAACCCGACGCCGAAGCCGGGCCTGATCCGGGTGCTCAATCAGGAACGCAAGCGCGCCGGGTTGAAGGTGCGCCATGTCGTCAGAGACACACTCGAGGGATTGAGGACGTTCGGATGAGCAAGATCAGTGACCGCTGGGCCAGCATTGCGGCCGCCGGAACCAAGGAAACCGAGCAGTGGCCGACCCGCTCGTTCGAAGACCTCATTGGATCGACGCGCTTCGACGTCCATGAGCGGGCGCACATCGTTGTCGACGACACCGTGTGTCGTGACTGTCCCAGCCGCGAGTGCATCGTTGCCTGCCCGGCCAAGTTGTTCGTCCCGACGAGCGACGGCGGCATCCTGTTCAACTACGAACAATGCTTCGAATGTGGCACGTGTTATCTGGTGTGCAACAAGGAGGGCGCCATCTCGTGGAGCTATCCCGAAGGTGGCCACGGCGTCGTGTTCAAACGGTCGTGAGTCGCGTCACCGTCTGTTGGAAATGGGTCTCGGTCGATGGTGGCGACGTCGATCCACGTTGGTCCGGGGTGTCCCCAGCCGATGAGGCGGCGCTCGAGGTCGGCCTGCAACTTGCCGGCACCGACGACGTGACCGTTGTGTGCGTCGGTCCGGCAGAAGCTGACACCGTGCTGCGCGATGCGCTCGCCGCTGGCGCGCACCACGCCGTGCGAATCAATGCGACCACCGCCGCAAGCAACGACGTTGCTCATGCCATCGCTGCGTTGGCCCACGATGCCGACCTCGTCGTGTGCGGCGACTACTCACTCGACCGCGGCACCGGTTCCGTTCCCGCGTACCTCGCGGCGCACCTCGGCGCAGCACAGGCGTTGGGACTGGTGCACATCGACCCCTCGAGTTCACCCCTGCGTGTCATTCGACGACTCGACGGTGGCCGCCGCGAGGTTCTCGATGTACCAACGCCGGCTGTGCTCTCCGTCGAGGGATCGGTTGCCCGGCTGCGCCGTGCTCCGCTCGCCGCGGCGCTACGCGCCAAGACTGCTGAGATCAGGGTGTCGCCAGGCCCCGCCGCTGCCGAGGACATGGCTCAGATCACGGCCTACCGTCCTCGCGCACGCCAACTCCCCGCTCCGGCGGGTGGAACCCTGGCCCGCGTACGCGACATTCTGGACATCGGAGCAGCCGAACAGACGCACGCCGAGACAGTGACGCTTGAACCAAGCGACGCCGCCGCGCTGGTGATCGAACAACTCGACGAGTGGGGCTACCTCGGAGAACAGCCAACCGATTGAGGTGACTCCCGATCGCCGTTCGCGCGGTTGGGACCCCTTGGCGGCATGATGGTCCGATGCGATTGGGCGACGCAACGTGGAGTGATGTGCAGACGCTCCTCAATGACCCGATCGCTGAAGACGGCACTCGAGCTCCGTTGGTCCTCATCCCCATCGGGTCGACCGAGCAGCACGGCCCGCATCTCCCGATGTCGACCGACACGTTGATTGCCGAGGAGATCGTCGCGCGTGCGATGCATCTCACCGACGGCCTCATGGTCGGCCCCACGCTGACCGTCACCGCATCGGGCGAACACGCCGGCTTTCCTGGAACGCTCTCGATCGGGACCGCGGTGATGCACGACGTGATTCTCGAACTTGGGCGGAGCGCTGATTGGGCCGCTGGCGTCGTGTTCGTCAATGGCCACGGCGGAAACGCGAGTGCCCTCACCGCTGCCGTAAGCACACTTCGTCACGAGGGTCGCCATGTGTTGTCGTGGTCGCCGAAGTGGCCGCAGCGCGCCGACGGCGGCGCCAAGGACCTCCACGCGGGCCGTATCGAAACGTCCCTCATGCTCGCTATCGACCCCGGTCTCGTCCGACTGGAACTGGCCGAGCCTGGAATCGACGCTGACATCGAAGAGCTCCAACGCGTCGGGGTCCAAGCGGTCAGCGCGAGCGGGGTGCTCGGAGATCCGACCGGAGCATCCGGCGGCGAGGGCGACCAGTTCATCACCACCTTCGTCAACGACCTGGTGCATGCCATCGAAGCCTGGCGACCGATCGATCCCACCCCAATCGGGTGAGGCTGTGATGGTCTCCGCCACGACCGCGTCGGCCGGGGGGCTCACACGCCGTTACGTTCGCGATCGGTCATGGGAGCGTTTTGGGAACGTCGTGCTGGCCGGCTCGCCGCTGACGGTGTTCCGCGCGACCGTGGCCGGCGGGCGCGTCCTCGATGCCATCGAGCGCGATGAACCCGTTGCGGCATCACCGCTCGTCGATCGCCTCCTCGAGACCGGATCGATCCATCCAGTCCCGGAGCAACCGTCGACGCTGTCCATGGACGACGTCACAGTCGTCACCCCGCAACTCGGAGGTGTGGCGACCGTGGACGGACGAATCGTGGTCGACGACGGCTCTGAGCCGCCGCTTGCGGGGGCACAGGTCCGCCTCGACCTGAACCGCGGCCCGGCAGCAGCGCGCAACGCAGCGCGACCACTCGTCGACACCGAACTCATTGCCTTCGTCGATGCCGACGTCGATCTCCTCGATGACGTCGGCATCGGCTCGTGGCTTGACGCGCTGCTCCCCCACTTTGACGACCCGAATGTTGGCCTGGTGGCTCCGCGCGTGACCGGCGAAGTCGGGTCGCCGCTCGACCTCGGTGATCAGCCCGCACGAATTCGGAGCGGCACTCGGGTCAGCTATGTTCCCGCCGCCGCGCTCGTCGTACGAACCGCCGCCTTCGATGCCGTCGGTGGATTCGACGAACAATTGCGGTTCGGCGAGGACGTCGACCTGGTCTGGCGGCTCGATCAAGCCGGATGGCGATGCAGGTATGAACCATCATCGGCGGTCTGGCACGATCCGCGACGCACGCTGATCGCCCGCATTCGGCAACACGCCGGATACGGATCGTCAGCAGCACCGCTGGCCCTTCGTCACCCAGGACAGCTGTCACCGGTACACAGCAACGGCTGGACTGCCGGAGTCTGGGTCGCAGCGCTCGGCGGACATCCCGCAATCGCGTGCGGTCTTGCTGTCAGCACTGCGCTCCGCCTGGCGCCGAAACTTCCCGGGGTGCCGGCAGCTCGCTCGTTCAGGTTGGCAATGACTGGCCATCTCCGCGCCGGTCAACAGTTCGCTGCTGCGATCCGACGGGTGTGGTGGCCGATTGTGGTCGTCGGGAGTCTGTGCTCACGACGCTTCAGGTGGGCCGCGCTTGCGTCGATCGCGGCCAGTCCCTCGACCACCACGACCGATGTCGCCTACGGCTGGGGTGTGTGGGCCGGCATGATCCGCACTCGCACCATCAACCCGCTACTCCCTCGCTGGCGGCCCTGGCCCGGCCGGTGAGCAGCTGCAACAACTCTCGCGGGTACATCTCACCGCAGGGCGACGACCGATCGACCGAATCCAGCGATTACCGTCGTGTCGGTGACGATTCGATTGACGATCCGGACCGCGGTCTGGCGCAGCCATGTTGCTCGAATTGCCAACGCGGTCGACGAGGCCGGCGGTGGATTGGTCCCCGTGGTCAAGGGCAACGGCTACGGATTCGGCCGCAACTGGCTGGCAGCGGTCGCTGCTGACTTCTGCGACACCATCGCCGTTGGCACCGTGCACGAACTTGACGGCCTGCCCGATCAGCTCACGGTCGTCGTCCTGACACCCACACTGTCGCCGCCCGAGGCACCCGCATCGGGCTCGTCGGGCCCCGTGCTCACCGTTGGCAGTCAGGCCCACATCGATGCGCTGGCAAACTGGGGTGGCCGGGTGATCGTCAAGCTCGTCAGTCCCATGCGCCGATTTGGGGGGGACTACGAGATGGTCGAGCTCGCCAAACGTGCAGGACTTCACGTCGTCGGTGTCAGCATTCACCCACCGCTCGCTGGGTCCCCCGAAGAACACGCAGCAGCGATCACCGACCGGCTTGACGACATCGACACCTCCATCCCCGTCTGGGTCAGTCATCTCGATCCTGATCAGTACCGCGCCCTGCCCGCCACCCACCAGTTCCGTTTGCGACTGGGAACGATGCTGTGGCACGGCGACAAGTCCGCGCTCCACCTCGATGCCGACGTGCTCGACGTCCGTCCGATCACCGCCGGCGGCACCGCCGGCTACCGCCTCGGATCAGTCGCAGCCGACGGACACCTCGTGATCATCGGCGCCGGCACCGCCAACGGCGTGGCGATGATCGATGAAGGCGATCGCGGCAGCCTCAGTCCGTTCCACTTCGCGCAGACACGGCTGGCGCTGCACGAACCGCCGCACATGCATGCGTCAATGGCGTTCGTCCCGGTCGGAAACGCGCTCCCATCGGTCGGTGACCACGTCGACGTGCAACGCCCGTTGCACATGACGGCGGTCGACGAGTATCGATGGCTCTGAACACGAGCACGCTGACCTCGCCGGCGGCCGGTTCGACGCGGCGCCAGCCCGGCCCCGACGTCATTCGGGCGCTCGCGCTCATCGGGGTGGTCGTGATGAACTACCACGGCTACCTGATCATCCGCGGTGCATCTCGCGGCGACGGCTGGGCCGATGATCTCTTCAATCCGTGGACCGGTCCGCTCGCGACCCGCTTCGCCGCAACGTTCGTACTGGTGGCAGGCGTCGGCGTCACACTGCTCACGCGTCGAGCCATCGGCGATACGGACCGTGTGACCGAGATGCGGTGGCGGCTCGTTCGACGCGGCGCGGTTCTCTACGCAGGCGGGTTGTATCTCGACATGATCTGGGAAGGCACGATTATCCCGTTCTACGGCGCGATGTTCGTCATCGCGGCCGGCCTGTTCACCCTGCGGTCGAGATGGATTCTCCTCATCGGTGCTGGTGCCGTCGGGGCAGGCGCGCTCCTTCGCACCTGGAGGTTTTGGCAGCAAGAAGCTGGCGAGAGCACGGCCTGGCTCTTCTCCCCGTCAGAGGGTTCTCCGCAGAGCTACGTCTTCAACGTCTTCGTCAACGGCACGCATCCGTTGCTTCCGTGGCTCGGTTTTTTCTGCGCGGGGATCCTGCTCGGACGCATGCTGGGGCGGCCCGATTGGCGAGCGATTGTCGGCGGCACCGGCTTGATGCTGTTCGCCGGTGCCTCGGTCGCGCGCGATGGCGCCGACACCACGTTCCAATCGCTCGTGCTGTCGACCCAGCCGGCGAGCCGAAGTGTGATCTTCTTCGCGAGCGCGCTCGGGACGGCCCTTCTGGCCTACGTCGTCATCGATGTCATCGCCGAGCGTTTCCCGACCGCCGTCGATCCGTTGCGCCGGGCAGGCCAGCTGACGTTGACGCTGTACTTGCTCCACATCGTGGTTTTCAACTTTGTCGTCGACTGGATGGGTTGGGTCGTCCCGACCGACCTGTCGACCTCACTGCTGTTTGCTGGCGGCTTCTGGATCGTGGCGATCGCGCTCGCCAACGTGTGGCACCGCCGATTAGGCCGTGGTCCCGCCGAGCGGGTCTATCGAGCCATCGGCGGCTGAGTCCGCAGAAGCGCTGGACTTCGCCGACGACTGCTGACCTTGAGTCCCGCTGCGAACATCGCGACGGCTGCCACGCCATCCGACTGCGCCAGCTCCGATCAGCGGCCCCGAGTCAGCGAGTCGCGACGGGGTGATCCTCGCTCCAGCGCTGTACGGAAGCTTCGCGTGCTCGTCGAGTGACATCTGCGCCGAGTGGAAGAAAGTGGCTGCGAATCCCAGTGCGACAGCACCACCGACCACGACAAGTGACAGATCAAGCGAGTTGCAAATCGAGGCCGCAGCTCGACCGACCAGTGTCCCGGTCCGTTGCATGATCTCGTACGTCGGCTCCGTTGGCGGACGGCCAGTGATCTGCTCGATCGCAAGACCCGACGCCTCTGCTTCCAAGCATCCCTGTGCTCCACAGCCGCAACGACGACCGCCCGGCTCCACGATGATGTGTCCAACATGACCGGCATTGCCCGACTCGCCATCAAGGAGTTCGCCATCGAGCACGATCCCCCCACCGATCCCTGTCGAGACGGTCATCGCACAGAAGTTCGGATGACCCTGAGCCGCGCCCAACCAACCCTCCGCCAAGGCGAGCGCCTTGGCATCGAGATCGCCGTACACCGGCAACTGAGTGAGCTCACGGAGCCGTCGACGCAGCGGGAATTCCCGCCAGCCGGCAATGTTGACCGGCGAGACGGTTTCAAGTTGGCGGGTGACCGGACCAGCGCACCCGACGCCGACGCTGCGGATACGAGCGTGCTGCTCAACCGCTTGCGACTGCATTTCCGAGACGAGCCCGGCAAGTGCCGTCCAATGCGACTCGGAGCCGACGTCACGTTCCACTTCGACTCGAGCACGCGCCACGAGTTCACCCCGAGCAGTGATCAGGCCGGCCGCGAACTTTGTCCCACCGATGTCGACACCGAGCACGACATTGGTTGGGGGCACCGAGGCGACATCGATCTCGTCATCGACTTCGACGGATTGATCGTCGTGCGCATCGCGCTGTGCGGTGTGGTTGCCGTCGGCCATCTGACGCCGACCGTATCGGTCGCGCCCCGTGCCGCATTGAAATTCGTTTGCTACTTCACGAAGATTCTTGCCGCGAGCCCATCAGTGCTCGGAGACCCGACGAGCATCTTCGACGAGATTGATCTCGTAGAGCACTTCGTCGAGCGCGTCTGCGGCGCTCATGGCCGAGAACCGTTGCGGGTTGTCGGGCGTGCAGCAGGATGGGACAGGTGCCAGCACGGTCCAGGGACGCGGGTGGCAGAACTGCACGACGCTGTATCGCTCGCCGGTGTAACCCGGCGAGGCGACGACGCGATGCCAGCCGATTGGAATGGCGCCGTTCGTCAACCGTTCAAGCATGATGCCGGTGTTGATGATGACACCGTTGTCGGGTGCCACTGCGTCGGCCCAGTCATCGCCGACCTTGACCTGCAATCCCGGGGCCGTGGCGCGCGGTAGCGCGGTGATCAGATTGATGTCGCCGTGCTCGGCTGCCCACACGTGGGCCGGCCCGGTGCCGTCCTTCCCGGCGTCGGGGAGTTCTCCCATCGACGGGTAGCGGATCGCCCGCGTGAGCGTGGGCCCGTCCGCGACCATGTCGTCGAAGAACGTTTCATGACAGCCAATACCCACAGCGATGATGTGCAGGAATCGGCGCTGGAGATCCGCAATTGAATCATGGAATCGATAGAGCACATCGGTGATCCCAGGCACCACTGACTCGGGCAGCACCTGATCGGGGTAGGCCGTTGCGAAGTTGCGTCGCAGGGGATGCCCGGAGGCGATTGGTGTCGACCAGTTGAGCATCTCCTTCCAATCCGGTTTGTCACTCGACGCTGCAGTCTCGACCAACAACCCGGTGTAACCCGTTTGACCGTTTGCACCAGGCGGCGTGAATCGTTGCTTCTCATCCGGCTCTTTTTCGAAGAATTCCCGGAGCATTCCGTAGGCAGTGTCGAGCAGATCTTCCGAGAGGTCGTGGCTGGTGTAGACGAAACCCGTTGCAAGGCTGCGTGTGACGCCATCGACCACGGCGCGCCGTTGCTCGGAACTGCCCGTTTCGAAGGCGAGAAGATCGACGTCGAGAATCTGATCACTCATGTCGGAAAGGTTATCGACCGGCACTGACGCCCGGTCGACCGGCCTGACCGCTGACTCACGGTGCACACCAACGGCGAACAGCCGCAATGCTGGTGTGATGTCGCTCTCTGCAACAACATCGATCTGGTCCGTCAGATCTCTGCTCTCGGTTCGCAGTATCTGCTCGACTGCATCGACCGGGTCAATCTTGTCGATCGCGTCAGTCGGCTCAATTCTGTCGATCGCCTCCGCCGGCTCCATCTTGTCGATCGCGTCCTCGGGCTCCATTCTCTCCGTCGGCTCCTCTGGCTCCATTGCATCGATCGGATCGGCAGGTTCAATCGGCGGGCTTGGTCAGGCTGGCGCATTCGAACCCCGGCGGGCGGCCACAGCGACCGGCGTGTTCCTCGCTGCAATCGCGCTCATCGCGTGTGCTGCACGACGGCGACGAGGTCACTGAGCGATTGCGCCGGCGCGCATGCCAACATCTCAGGCCATGAGCGACAACCCGACGAACAGCACGACCGAATCGAACCAGGCACGCGACCTTTTCGACCTCACCGACCGAGTCGCAGTGGTCACCGGCGGGTCCCGCGGTCTCGGGCGCGAGATGGTGATGGCGTTTGCCGAGCGTGGTGCCGACGTCGTCATCGCCAGTCGCAAGCTCGACAACTGCGAACAGTTGGCGACCGAAGTGACGCGAGCAACCGGACGCCGGGCGATTCCCGTGGCGTACCACGCAGGCAACTGGGACGACAGCGAGCGACTGGCCGACCTTGCGTACCGCGAGTTCGGCAAGGTCGACATTCTCGTCAACAACGCTGGAATGTCGCCGCTCTACAAGTCAGTCGACTCGATCACTGAGGAGCTCTACGACAAGGTGCTCGACGTCAACCTGAAAGGGCCGTTTCGGTTGTCGGCGCTGATCGGAACGCGAATGGTCGACAGCGGCAACGGCGGATCGATCATCTTCGTGTCCTCAATCGCATCACGTCGCCCCAGCCCCCAGGAGTTGGTCTATGGCGCGGCCAAGGCCGGGCTCAACAACCTCACCTACGGGTTGTCGCGCACGTTCGGTCCAACCGTGCGGGTGAACTGCATCGTGCCCGGCCCGTTTCTCACCGATATCTCCAAGGCCTGGGACCTCGAAGCGTTCCAGGCCCGAGCCGCGGATGCCTTTGCTCTCGAGCGGGGCGGCGAACCCGGCGAGGTCGTCGGCGCTGCGCTGTACCTCGCGAGCGACGCATCGACGTACACCACGGGCGCTCTGATCGACATCGACGGTGGCCCGCGTTAGCGACGAAGGGCTCAGGGTGTACGAGGGCCTAGACACCGAGGACTTGGCGGACGGCGGCGATCACGTCGTCGTGGATTTCCCCCGAAGTGGCGACGACGCCACTGTTGGTCTCGAGACATGCTCCGTGCGCGAAATCGAGCGGCGCGCCGGTCACGTCAGTAACCCGGCCGCCGGCCTGCTCGACGACAAACTTGCCGGCAGCGTGGTCCCAGATTTTCTCGCGGTAGTCGGCCCTGGTCGGAAGTCGAAGATAGATCGATGCGTCGCCGCGTGCGACCGCGCCGTACTTGCATTGGCTGTCAATGCGAAACGGCTCTGATGTGATGCCCAGCAATTGAGCGATCTGCTGCGACTGCGACTGGTCGGAATGGCCCGACTCGACCGACTCACAGAACTTCGCCTCAGCAACTGCGGCCGGCGCCACGACGGCGATGTCGACCGGATCAGGCGAGGCGCCGTAGAACGCTTCGCATGAGCCCTCAACGGCCGTGAAGATTGCGCCCCTTGAGCCGTCTGGGTTGGGAAGGTTCGGACAGCCCAACACACCGAGAATGACCTCGCCATCGTCGATCAGCCCGAGCGCAACGGCGTACTGATCGCCGCGAAGAAACCCTTTGGTGCCGTCAATTGGGTCGAGCGTCCAGTAGCGGCCGGACGACGCTGCGCGATCGGCCGAAGTCCCCGTGGCGATCCAGTCGAGCACGTCGGCATGCGATGCTCCTCCGCGTTGCCCGCGCACGAGCTCCGTGACACCGGCGAGCAACTCATTCGCCGTATCGGCGCGCAGATCATCGGCATCTTCCTCACCGATCATCACCACGTCTCCGAGTGCGTCGCCGAGTTCCGCGCACACCACGGCTTGGGCCGCGAAGTCGGCAACCGTGACCGGACTGTCATCGGACTTGGTGAGCGTGTCACCGGCAGCGAGTCGGCCTTGCGCTGCTGAACAAAGACGGCTTGCAGCAGTCACTGCCGCGAGGGCCGCATGGACTTCAGAAGGAGAGGCGCTCATCGGTGTGCGACTCTAACGAGACCGCACCACGCAGTGATCGTGGAGCCGGGTGCGAGGATCGAACTCGCCACCTCATGATTACAAATCAAGTGCTCTACCAACTGAGCTAACCCGGC
>NZ_CAXCAM010000010.1:0-78711 GCF_963980585.1 uncultured Ilumatobacter sp. | reverse complement strand
CACGGTTCCGCGATTCGACGGCGGCGTCAGCTTGCTGGGTCGACGCGTGTCAGCTCGCCAGATTGAGATGCTTGGCACGCACTGCGACGCCTCGAGCGCGGAGCCGAGCGGCCAGTTCTTCAGTGACCGCCACCGATCGGTGTCGTCCGCCAGTGCACCCGATCGCCACCGTCAGGTAGCTCCGACCCTCGGCCTCGTACTGCGGGAGCAGCGAGGCGAGAAGCTCGTCGATGCGGTCGACGAAGTCGCTCCCAGCCGACGTCTCGAGGACGTAGCCGCTGACTTTCGGATCGTGACCGGTGAGTGGCCGCAGCGCCTCATCCCAATGCGGATTGGGCAGGAATCGAACGTCGAGCACCATGTCAGCATCAAGTGGCAAGCCATGTTTGAAGCCGAAGCTCTCCACGGCGACCTGCAACCGCGACTCGGTACCGGTGTCGAACGCATGAAGGATTCGATCCTTCAGCTGGTGCACGTTGAGATCGGTCGTATCGATCACCAGGTCCGCCGCGCCGCGGACAGGATCAAGTTCGGATCGTTCGAGCTCGATCGATTCGACCAGTCCAGCCGCTTCACCGGCAAGCGGGTGGCGACGCCGAGTGGCGTCGTACCGTTTGACGAGCTGCTTGGTGCTCGCATCAAGGAAGAGCAGCCGCACCCGATGGCCGTCTGCGCGCAACTTGGCAACCTTCGGCAACACATTTTCGTGATCCCGGCCACCGACAAGTGCAAGCCGGGAGATCTCACTGCCTGGTTTGGCGGCCAGATCGACGATCGTGTCGACGAGTGCCGTCGGCAGGTTGTCGACCACGTACCAACCGAGGTCTTCAAGCACGTCTGCCGCGCCTGACCGCCCCGCTCCCGACAAACCGGAGATGAGCACGATCTCAGCCATCGCCCTGCAGGATACCGATCTCGATGCGACGTCTGTGTCCGGTCGCGCTCCGACCAGGACCAGATGGTGCCAGGCACCAAGTCGTCAGCGACGACCGCCGTCGACCAGGAACTGCTGGGCAGAACATGCAGCGCCGTCGTCTGCGGCGAGGAACAACACCATTTGGGCGAACTCTGCCGGGTAAATGCGCCGCTTGATTGCCTGATCGCGCAACGTCCCTGCCTCGCCCTCCTCGCTCCACCACTTGGTCAGCTGCTTTTCGGTCGCGACCCATCCGGGCAGCACCGTGTTGACCCGCACATTGTCGGGCCCAAACGTGCGAGCGAGCGTGCGCGTGATTCCCTCCACCCCCGACTTGGCGATCGCGTAGCCCGGAAAGAAGTCTTCCTGCATCATGTAGCTGCTTGACCCGATGTTGATGATCGATCCGTTCTGCGCTTCGATCATCCCAGGCGCTGCGGCTTGGATCGTGAAGAAGTAGTGCCGCAGGTTCGTGTTCATACGGTCGTCCCAATCGTCTGCTGACAACTCTTCCCACGTATGACGTTCATCGCTCGCTGCGTTGTTGACGAGCACCGTGAGCCCTCCGAGGTCGGCCTGCGCCTGGCGCACCGCTGCCTGCGTCGCGTTGATGTCGACCAGGTCCACCTCGTAGAAACGTGGGGTATGGCGCGGGTCCGAGCCCGCGCATCGCTCAACCGTCTCGACCCCCTTGGCCGCGTTGATGTCAGCAAAACCGACCTTGCTTCCTTGCCGCACAAATTCTTCAACGATCGCGGCGCCGATGCCGTCGGCTCCACCGGTGATAAAGACGGTTCGGTCGACGAGCGAGGGGTACGTGGCGTAGGTGGCAGTGTTTGGGACGTTCATCAGTATCTCCATGCAGGTGTGTCATTGAAGTAGAGCTGGTCAGGGTTGTCGACGAGGATTTGGCGCCGCGTGTGAGCGTCGGGCACCCATCGTTCGAGTTGCGTTGCAAGCGTTCCCGGCGACGGCTGCTTCGGCTGGCCTGGATGCGGCCAGTTCGATGCCCACAGCAAGCGGTCGGGTGCGGCCTCGACCAGCGCGTCGAGCAGCGGATCGAGATCACCGTGGTCTTGAGCAGAATCGGTGACCGGCTCGGTCGAGGACTCGTACGGAGCAGACAGCTTCACCCATCCGCGTCCCGATTGCGCGATATCGATGAGCGCTGCAAAGTTCGGGTCGCCGACGTCGACCGGCGGCATGAAGCGACCGACGTGGTCGATGACAACATCAACCGGCAACGCAAGAAGCTGCTCGCGGCGGCCAGCCAGTTCGCGACCGTTGAGCTGCACTTGGATGTGCCAGCCAAATGGGGCAATCCGCGCGGCGACGTCGTCCAGCATCGACCACGGAACCGCACCCCCGGAAAGCATGTGAAAGCGAGCCCCGCACACACCGAGGTCGGTGAGGCGGCTCAGCTCGGCGACAGGGGTGGACGAGTCGACGACCATCACACCTCGCGCCGCCTCGCCGAACGACGCCAACGCGTCGAGCTGGCAGCTGTTATCCAAGCCGTAGGTCGTCGGCTGAACGATCACGAGCCGATCGAGTCCGAGCAGCCGCTGAACCTTTCGATACTCGTCAGGCGTCGCGTCGGGCGGGTGAAGCAGAGCGGTCGACGACGCGGGAAACGCATGATCGTAAAAATGAAGGTGCGTGTCGCAACTCCCTTGAATCGCCGTGACCGGCTGGCCTGATGCGGGCAGAGACAGCTCGCTCATCGCGACCAGTACTCGCGGAGACGACGAGCATCTTCAGCGTTGACCGACCGTGGCGGAATCAAGCCGGCGATCATTGCGCCGACCTGTTCGACGCTACTCGCCGCTTGAGCATCCGCGTTCTGTGGAGTGAGCCCTCCGAGGTGTGGCGTTGCCACGACTTGCGGGTGGGCCGCCAGAGCGGCGCTTGGACGTTGATCAGCAGCCCGGCCGACATCCAAACCGACAGCGCGCAGGTGTCCCGAATCGAGCGCACTGCGCACGGCGCCCTCGTCGAGGAGCTCGCCTCTCGAGACGTTGATCAGGGTTGCGCCTGCCTTCATCGCTGCGAGTTCGGCCGCCCCGATCATGTTCTCCGTGTCCGCTGTCGCCTGGGCGAGCGGGAACACGACGTCTGCCTCAGCAAGCAGTTGACCAAATCCGACCCGCACTGCCGGAGCCTCAACCTCATCGACGAACGGGTCGGCGACAAGCACCTCCATGCCAATCGCTGAGAGCAGACCGGCAAGGTACGAACCGATCGCGCCGTACCCGATGATCCCCGCAGTCTGGCCACGCAGCTGCAGACCCGGGCGCTGCGGCGGCTCGGTCCCGCTGCGATAGTCCACGACCGATGTGGCGATATGGCGTGAGGTCGCCAGGAGAAGTCCGAGGGCGAGCTCGGCCGTCGAGGCGACGAAGCTCTTGGCGGCGCGGGCGACGAGCACGCCGTGCGACGATGCGGCTGCAACATCGATCGTGCTGATGTCAACCGCGCAGCGCAAGAATGCCTTGAGGTCTGGCAAAGCCTCGAAGACGGCGGCGTCCCCGCCGGTTGCTCGGTGCGCGACGATGACGTCGCACCCGGCCGCCGCTTCGATCAACTCCTCGGTCGAAAGGTCGCGATCGAATGGGTTCAGCGTGACCCTTGCGATCGCCTGCAGATCTGGAAGAGCTCGGGCGTAGTACGCATCAAGGTCCTCCGGGCTGTGGGTCACGAACACCTTCACGCCGACCAAGTCTCCCACGCTGACGCCGTCCGGTCACTCCGTTCGGCGGTCATCGCATTTTGCGAAGACGGAAGTACAGCAGCCGAGGGAATGCTGCCGCGGCTGCATAGGACTCAGACCGAGCCAAAAAGCCCGGCGGCGGTGACGGCTCGACCATCCGCTCAATCACAAGACCATGCTCGGCCAAGGCGTTCACGTAGCGCGACATCGGCCGATGAATGAACCGGATGAACACATCCTTCTCCACCTGTTCCACCGTCGACGCCTCCACGAGATACGGACCGAGGCGCCAGTACTGCTCCGGGGGGTCAACGATGTGATCGTCGATCCAGCCGGCATCGGGCGTTTGCAGAATCGGATGATTGAGAAAGAAGCAGAAGCGTCCGCCGAGTTCGAGCACCCGCGCCACCTCGGCGATGGCATCGTCGACGTCATCAATGTGTTCGAACACCAAGCACGCGACGGCCGCATCGAAGGACTCGTCAGCGAAGGGCAATGCGGCCGCACCCGCTCGAGCGAAGGCTGGACCGCCTCCGCGCTCGGCGGCAACTCGCACGCAGTTCCATGTCGGGTCGATGCTGACCACCGTGCTCCCTTGCGCTGCAGCGAGACGCGAGATTTGACCGTCACCACAGCCGATGTCAAGTACATGTCGAGCACCCTCCAATTCCGCTCCCGCCATCGGCAGGATCTGCTCCTCGTACTCAGGATCAGCCCCGTCGGTGAATCCATCGATCCACCAGCCGGCATGATCCTCCCAGAGGTTCTCGTTCTGCTCGTCCACTCGCGCAGGCTACGCACGACTCACCTACCGTGTTGGGATGTTGTTTTCCGTGTGGCCCAATCCCAGCCGACCGATGAATGAGGTGCTCGACCTCGCGAAGATGGCCGACGACGACGGCTGGTACTGCTTCTGGTACGCGGACCACTACATGGAGAACACCGGTGACGAGTCATTGAAGCCGGGTCCAGTTCATGAGTGCTGGACCGTGCTGCCGGCTGTCGCAGCGGTCACCCAGCGGGTCCGGCTCGGGCCGCTCGTGTCACCGACCTCGGTCCATCACCCCGCGCTGCTGGCAAACCGCGCCGGAACCCTCGACCAGCTCTCGAACGGACGGTTCGTGCTCGGCCTCGGCGCCGGCTGGCAGATCAATGAACATGCCGCATACGGCATCGAATTGGAGGCGCCCGGGACACGCGTCGGCCGGTTCGAAGAGTCGATCCAGATCATCAAGTCATTGCTCGCCAACGATCACACGACCTTCAAGGGCAACTTCTACGACTTCACCGACGCGCCATGCGAGCCCAAACCGGTCCAGTCCCCGCTGCCGATCGCCGTGGGGACGGGCAGCCCCCGCATGCTGAAGATCACCGCCCGCCATGCCACCGACTGGAATACCTGGGGTGCTCCCGAACTCGCTGCCGAACGGCACGCCGACTTCGTCGGAGCGTGCGAGTCGGTTGACGTCGACGCCACCGCCAAACACACCTCGGTGCAGGCAATGTTCTTCCTCGACGGCGACGTCGACAAGATCGCCGCAAGCCCGATGGCAAGCCGCTCCATCGCCGGTTCGAACGAGCAGATCATCGATGCCCTCGGCCAGTACGCCGCGATCGGGTTCAAGGAAGTCATCGTCCCCGACTTCACCCTGGGCGGCACCGCAGAGGAACGCCTCGACGCCTACGCCCGCTTCCGCGACGACATCATCCCCAACGTCGACTGAGTCACTCGCTGTGAAACTTGGCGCGGATGGCTTCGGCGACGGCGTCGGGCAAGAAGCTGTGTGCCTGCAGTTCTTCCAATGACGCCTGCTTTACCTTGGTGATGCCACCCATCGCCTTGAGCAGCTTCTTCTTGCGGACCTCGCCCATGCCGGCGATGTCATCGAGGGCACTGACCGTCATCGACTTGCTCCGGCGTTCGCGGTGAAACGTGTTGGCGAAGCGGTGCGCCTCGTCGCGAATGCGCTGCAGCATGAACAGCGCTTCGCTCCCCCGCCGTAGTTCGACTGGCTCCGACCGCCCCGGCACGTAGATCTCCTCGAATCGCTTCGCCAGACCGGCCACGGGAATCTCGTCGGCGAGACCGAGTTCTTGCACGACTTGGTACGTCGCGCTGACCTGGCCCTTGCCACCGTCGACAAGGAGGAGTTGCGGCGGATAGGCGAACTTGCCGGGCTTGCGTTCTTTGCCTTCCACACCTTCGCCATCGGGGCCCGTGCGTTCGCTGACCGGACGGTCACGCTCGTCGAGGTAGGCCTGCAGCCGGCGACGCACCACTTCAGCCATCGCGGCGTAATCATCGCTCTGCCCACCGACGACTGAGCCAACTTCGTTGACTTTGAACCGGCGGTATTCGCGCTTTGCGGGCAATCCGTCTTCCATCACGACCATCGAGCCGACGTAGTTCGTGCCCTGGATGTGGGCCATGTCGTAGCACTCGATCCGCAACGGGGCCTCGGGCAGTTCGAGCGCGTCCTGCAGCTCGGTGAGCGCACGGCTGCGCGTGTTGTGATCACTGGCCCGCTTCATCCGGTGCCGCGTGAACTCTTCCTTCGCATTGCGCGTGACCGTCTCGAGCAGCGTGACCCGGTCACCGCGCTGCGGCACGCGGATCTGCACCTTCGAGCCCCGGGCGAGTTCGAGCCACTCTTCGTACACGGCTCGGTCATCCGCCTCATACGGCACCAACACCTGCTTGGGAACGCCGAGAATCGGTTCCTCTCCGTAGAGGTTCTCGAGGATGCGGTTGATCAGCCCGCCTGGCGTGAGGTCCTCGACCTTGTCGAGAATGAACCCCTTGCGGCCGACGACTCGGCCCTTGCGGATGTAGAACATCTGCACCGACGCCTCAAGTTCATCTTCGGCGATTCCAATCACATCGAGATCTTCGTTCTTGTCGGCCACCATCTGTTGCTTCGAGATTGCCTTGTGCACCGCTTCGAGCCGGTCGCGCAGTCGAGCGGCCTGTTCAAACTCGAGGTTGGTCGCTGCCTGCTTCATGTCGGCGTCGAGCCGATTGACGATCTCGTCGGTGTCACCGTCGAGGAACTGACACAGCTCGGTGACGAGCTGCCGGTAGGGCATCTCGTCGATCTCGCCGACACACGGTCCGGAACATTTCTCAATGTGAAACAGCAGGCACGGCCGGCCGAGTCGCTCGTGCTCGTTGAACTTGCTTTGTGTACAGGTCCGGACAGGGAAACTACGCAGCAACAGGTCGAGTGTGTCGCGGATCGCGTATGCATGGGCGTACGGCCCGAAGTAGCGGGTGTCTTTCCGTTTGCGGCCGCGCATCACCTGGGCGCGCGGCCACTGCTCACTCGATGTCACAGCGAGGAACGGGTAACTCTTGTCGTCGCGGAGCCGCACGTTGAATCGAGGGTCGTGCTGCTTGATGAGGCTGTACTCCAGCATCAACGCTTCGACTTCGTTCGCAACGATGGTCCACTCAACCGACTCCGCCGTCCGCACCATTTGCGCCGTACGAGCGTGCATGTTGCGCGGATTCTGAAAGTAGTTCGACAGGCGTTGACGCAGGTTCGATGCCTTGCCGACGTAGATGACGCGACCATTGCGATCCTTGAACTGGTACGAACCCGGCGCTTCCGGGATCGTGCCTGCTGGTGGACGCTTGATCACGACCACATTGTGCCCCACCCGCCGACTCGCCGTGCAGGCCATCGGCCACCTCATTGATGCAGCAGTCCCGGGATGCTGGGTCTGTCTCGATCTCGCCAGGTACCGTGGTCGCCGATGTCCGACTACATGCAAGCGATGTTCCGCCGGCGCCCGAACGACGGATGGTTCCGTGCAGGCAAATACGACGTGACCACGACCGACATCATGTGCGGTCTGGCCATCGCCACGATGTTTCTGTGGGCGGCGAGTCAAACCGCGTTTTTCAAGCTGGTCTTCTTCGCTCCCGAGGTCCGCAACGGCGAGGTTTGGCGCATCATCACCTGGCCCATCGCGGAGCCACCAGACTTCTTCGCGCTGCTCGGCGTCGTCTTCTTCTGGTTGTTCGGCCAGCAAGTCGAGGCACTGTTTGGACGCAACCGTTTCCTGATGTGGGTCCTCGCCACCACCATCATCCCGGCCGTGGCTCTGACGGTGCTCGGGGCGATCAACAACGAATTCGACTTCACGAGCGCCGACCTCGGGCTCGGCACGCTGTTCCTCGGCGGCATCTGGGTCTACGCCGCCACCTACCCGGGCGTGAAATGGTTTGAAGTCGTGCCGCTCTGGGCGATCGCTGGCGTCTTCACGCTGCTCCGTCTGCTCCAGTTCACCGGTTCCCGCGCAGGCGGCGCAGTGCTCTTCCTGCTCATCTCGGTGGCCGCTGCGCTCGTCGCTGGCCGTTCGCTCGGTCTTGCCACCGGATGGCCAATTCCACACATTGATCTGTCCAGCGTCGGCAACGGTTCGGGTGGCTCACCAAAGCGGCGCAAGGCTCCAAAGCAGAAGCGCTCACGCGGGTCGCGCGGTTCCGGTGGCGGAAGCGTCGTCGATGGCCCCTGGCAGAACGCTCCGGCCCCCACCGCGCCGCCAGTCGGTCCGTCCGCGTCTGATCAGGCAGAACTCGACGGCTTGCTCGACAAGATCGGCGCCAACGGTATGGACTCATTGAGCGGCGCCGAAAAGAAGCGCCTCAACGAACTCAGCAAACGCCTCCGCAACTCCTGACCCACCGCGATGACGTTGTCCCCCACCGGTAGGGGGCATCGTCTTCGGTTGGGACGTCACGCGCCTCAGTCGCAATACGTACGAATTGAGGTTCGCTGCGTCGATGGACGAGTTGGCCCAGGCACACCGACTACGACGCCACCGCGCAGCATCCTGATGACGTACTCCCTCGCCCGAGGAGGGCAACGTCATCGCGTTCGTGGCTGACAATTTCTTGATGATCGCAACCCGCGCGACCGGGGATGAACGTCATCTGTGTCAAGCGGGGGTTGGGGTTGCTCGCAAACGGGCCGCGGTGAGCCAGGCATAGACCAGCAGGCAGGCAGCGAGCACCGCCCCAGCATTGGCGAGCAAATGGAACCCGAACGACTGCTTGACGAAGCCAGAGCTGAACGCGGCAAGTGCTCCGCAGAAACTCATCGTGAGATCCGATGTGCCCTGTACCTCAACCTTTGATTCAACGGGCACCGACGTCGTGAGGAGTGTCGAACCTCCGATCAGGCCGATGTTCCAACCCAGTCCGAGGAAAAACAAACCGACGAACATCAATGCGGGCACATATCCGGCGAGCACCGTCGCCAACGTTCCACAGCCGAGTACGACGGCTCCGATCTGAATCGAACGGACTCGACCGATGCGCTCGACGGTGCGGCCGACAAAGGGAGCCAGGCCGTACATGCCGACAATGTGCACGGCGATGACAAATGCCGACAAGTCCGCGTGATCGTGGTCCTTCATATGCGGCGGAGTCATCGTCATCACCCCGACCATCACCGCTTGGGAGATCGCCATCGCTGCGAAGCCCAGCTTCGCATTGGACGATCGGGCGATCACACCGACGGACGCGCGCACCTGCTTGATCGGACGCGTTCTGGTCGCGTTCGGGTTGATCCCGCCGACCACCGCGAGTGGGTCCGGCCGAAGCCGCGTCCAGACCACCGCAGCGGCGACCAAGAAGAAGAGGGTCGCAAAGACGAACGGTCCAATGAGCTCGTCAAGCCCGACGCTCTCAGCGACTACCTTCTCGAAGGGCGTCAGCAGCGGACCGAAGATCGCTCCGAGCGCGCCGATCCACACGATTGCGGCGATTGCTGTCGCCTGGTGGTCCGGCTCAGCGAGATCTGCTGCCACATATCGGCCCTGCAATGTTGAGGCTTGACCAGCCCCGAACAACACCATGCCGATGACGAACAGCGGGAAGAACCTGAGCTGTCCACCGGTGGCCGCGATGGCCGATCCGGCGGCACCGATCAGCAGCGCACCGGCCATGCCCGGTCGCCTTCCGCGACGCCGCATGAAAGCCGCCAGCGGGACCATCGAAAGCGCGGCGCCGAGCGTGAACGATGCCGTGCCAATCCCCGCCAAACGATCTGAGCCAAGGAGGTCGCTCGCCAACAGAGTGACCACTGCGACCATGCCCGCCACAGCAGCCTGGCCCGGTACCTGTGCCAGCCGCAAGGAGTTCAGGGTGCGGCGCTGCAACTCCGCCCGGTCGACGCTGGCCTGCTCAAGCGTCTCCGTCACCGCTGCAGCCTTCCACACCGACACTCACGCGCCCGATCCCGCCCTGATGACGAATACCCCCGCCTGCACGGGACAACGTCATCGCGGATGGGGTCAGGCCAGCATCGGTTTGAGGTACTGCCCGGTGAAGGATGCGTTGACCTTGGCGACGTCTTCGGGTGTTCCCTCAGCAACAATCTGGCCGCCACCATTGCCGCCATTCGGGCCCAGGTCGATGATCCAATCGGCGGTCTTGATGACGTCCAGATTGTGCTCGATGACCAGCACGGTGTTGCCCTGGTCAACAAGGCGCTGCAGCACCGTCAGGAGACGGCCGACGTCTTCGAAGTGAAGGCCAGTGGTCGGCTCATCGAGGAGATAGATCGTGTGACCGGTTGATCGCTTGGCCAACTCAGTCGCAAGCTTGACGCGCTGCGCCTCGCCGCCCGAAAGCGTCGGGGCCGACTGACCGAGGCGGACGTAGCCAAGACCCACATCCATCAGGGTTTCCATGTAGCGGGCGATGCCGGGTTGGTTGACGAAGAAGTCGACCGCCTCGGCGACCGGCATGTCGAGGATCTCAGCGATGTTCTTGCCCTTGAACTCGATGTCGAGTGTGTCGCGGTTGAACCGGGCCCCGTGGCAGACCTCGCACGGCACGTACACGTCGGGCAGAAAGTTCATCTCGATCTTGATCGTGCCGTCACCTGAACAGGCCTCGCAGCGCCCGCCCTTAACGTTGAAGCTGAACCGCCCGGGCTGGTAGCCGCGCACCTTGGACTCATTGGTCTGGGCGAACAGCTTGCGAATCTTGTCGAACACACCGGTGTACGTGGCGGCGTTGGAGCGCGGCGTTCGCCCAATCGGCGACTGATCCATGTCGATGACCTTGTCGAGGTGCTCAATGCCCGTGATCTTCTTGTGCTTGCCCGACGGCGTCTTCGACTTGTAAATGTTCTGCATGAGAACCGGCAGGAAGATGTCGCGGACCAGCGACGACTTGCCCGAACCGGACACACCGGTAACAGCGACGAAGTTACCGAGCGGAATCTTGACATCGATGTTCGCCAGGTTGTGCTCGCGAGCACCGAGGATCGCCACCTCGGTCAGGCCACGCGGACGACGGGACTGCGGCACCGGGATCTTCTTCTTTCCGGTGAGGTACTGACCCGTAATCGAGTTCTTTGCTTTGCCGATCCCCTTGACCGGTCCCGCGTAGACGACCTCGCCACCGTGCTCGCCAGCGCCCGGCCCGATGTCGATGATCCAGTCGGCTTCATTGATCGTGTCCTCGTCGTGCTCGACGACGATCACAGTGTTGCCAAGGTCACGGAGACGCAGCAACGTGTCGATGAGCCGACGATTGTCGCGCTGGTGCAGCCCGATCGATGGCTCGTCGAGAACGTACAGCGTGCCGACGAGCCCCGATCCGATCTGCGACGCCAGACGGATGCGCTGCGCCTCACCGCCAGCCAAGGTGCCGGCCGGGCGCGACAGCGTGAGGTAGTCGAGGCCAACATCCAACAGAAATCCGAGGCGTTCGTTGATCTGTTTCATGACCCGCTCGGCGATCAGCTGATCACGATCACTCAACTTCAATGCGCCCAAGAACTTCGCCGAGTCTTCGATCGACATGTCGCTGACTTCGGAGATGTTCTTGTCATTGATGGTGACGGCCAGCGACGCGGGCTTGAGTCGAGCGCCCCCGCACTTCGAGCAGGCAACCAGACGCATGTAGCCCTCGTACTGCTCACGTGCCCATTCGCTGTCGCTGCCTTCATGGCGACGACGGATCCACGGAATGACGCCCTCATACTCGGTCGAATACGACCGCGACCGGCCGTACCGGTTCTTGTACTTGACGGTCATTTTGCCCTCGACGCCATGCAGGATCAGCTTCTGCTGCTTGGCGCTGAGGGTGTGCCACGGCGCGTCGAGGTCGATCTCGTTGACGTTGGCAACCGACTCAAGCATCCGCGTGAAGTACTGAGTGTGCGCACTTCGCCACGGCGCAATCGCACCCTCGGAAAGCGAGGCATCAACGTCGGGGATGACCAGTTCCGGGTCGACCTCGTAGGTGGTGCCCAACCCATCGCACGTCGCACAGGCGCCGTACGGAGAGTTGAACGAGAAGTTTCGGTCGGCCGGCTCGTCATACGATGTGCCGCACACGTCGCACGCCAGGTGCTGACTGAATGTGATCATCTCGGGCTCCGCGTCACGATGCACGATCTCGATCTCGGCGACGCCCTCGGCAAGGTTGAGCGCCTGCTCGAGTGAATCGGTGAGACGACGATCGATGCCGTCCTTCAACACGAGTCGGTCGACCACAATCTCGATCTTGTGGTTCTCGTACTTTGCGAGGCGCTCGTCGCGCTTGAGGAACTCGTCGATGTCGACGGTCTCGCCGTCGATGCGAGCACGCACGTAGCCCTGGCCGGACAGATCTTCGAGCAACGTGTCGTACTCACCCTTGCGGCCGCGAACGACCGGCGCCAGAACCTGGAACCGCAAGCCGTCGTCCATCGCCATAATGCGATCGACAATCTGCTGCGGCGTCTGGCGCTGCAACCGAGTTCCGTCATTCGGGCAGTGCTGGATGCCAATCCGGGCATAGAGCAGACGGAGCGCGTTATAGACCTCGGTAATCGTGCCGACGGTGGATCGCGGGTTGCGCGAACCCGACTTCTGATCGATCGAGATCGCCGGCGACAAACCTTCGATCATGTCGACATCGGGCGGATCCATCTGCCCCAGGAACTGACGCGCGTATGCGCTCAGCGACTCGACGTAGCGGCGTTGCCCTTCGGCGTAGATCGTGTCGAAGGCGAGCGACGACTTGCCCGAGCCGGAGAGCCCAGTGAAGACGACGAGTTTGTCGCGCGGCATCTCGACGTTGACGTTCTTAAGATTGTGCTCGCGTGCACCGCGCACAATGATCTTCGGCTCGTCAGCGACTTTGCGAGCGGCACGCTTCTTCGGCGCTGGCGATGTTGTCGCAGCCGGAGTCTTCGCTGCTCTTGTTGTTGCGGGGGCGTCAGAACGGGCAGCCATGCTCGCCCGACTCTACCCGCACGATCGCAGAGGCGAACACGTGTTCAGGATCGTCCGTCACAGCGCGACGCGACCGCGCAGCCAGGGGACAGCGATCAGGCACCCCTGCGAATCGGCGGATGCTCGACGAGGTACCGCATGACGTCCTCAGCAGTGTCCGCTGTGCCGATCATGGCCGCGTATGTCCGGTCGCCGGCAAGTTGCCTGAGGAGCGGTTCGGCTGGGAGTTGCTCGGTCCAGAAGTGAGTGTCGAGAAAGACCATCGGACTGACCACACCGAAGATGTCGTAGTGGTTCTGGGTGGCGTCTTGAAACACCTCTTGAGTGGTCCCCGCTGCGCCCGGAGCGAACACGACGCCACGAGTGGCGAGGGCGAGGAGGCCGTCCTCGCGGATCGAGTTCGCGAAGTACTTTGCAACATGCGTGGCGAACTGATTGGTCGGCTCGTGCCCGTAGAACCACGTCGGGACCGCCAGGCTCGCGCCGCCGTCCGGAAACGCGTGGAGGACAGAAAGCCCAGCGCACAGATATTCGTCAGCGTCATGGAAGTCCACTGCCGCGGTGAGCAGTTCGATCGATTCGTCGAGCGCAGTGTCTGCGTGCGGCGCAAGCCAGGCACCCAGGTTTGCCGCCTCCATGGCCCCCGGCCCTCCGCCGGTAGCGACGTGCCATCCCGTGCGGGCCATCGAGCGACCGAGTTCGGCGACCGTGCGGTATGCCGGATCGGTGCGCTGCATCGAATGCCCACCCATGACAGCAACGACATCGCGGTGCGCTTCAAGGTGTTCCGCGAGTGCATCATCGATTGCGTGATCGTGCAGTCGGGTGGCGAGCGCGTCGAGCAGTGGCACGTTCTGGCCGCGCGCCCACTGCGTCGTCCACTCGTAGATCTTCGAGTCGAGTGCCGAAGCCTCGAACGAGCCTGCCTCGCCCGGAACCCACCCACCAAGCAGTTCACCTTGGGTATAGAGCTGCGGCCGATAGGTGTCGAAGGGCAGGTCAGGCAACCGCGGGAACACGACTGCCCCCGAGGCGAGCACGTGCTCCAGCGTGGAGGTGGACAGGCGCGCTCCCAAGAAGGTTCCGCCAGCACACGTGACCGACTCGATCACATCAGAACGCAGCGAGAGGTCGACCCCCTGCACGACGAGCCCGTCGAGGGTCCCGCGCGCATCGAGGACTCGGTCGAACTCCTCGAGTGAATGGATCTCGCGCATCAGGCCGAGCGTAGGACGAGTTGGTGCCTGGCACCATGTCGTCTTCAGCCGGCGTCGGTGAGCTCGCGGGACAGCTCGCGGATCTCGTCGCGGAGCTTGGCGGCGTACTCGAACTTCAGCTCGACTGATGCTTCCTGCATCTCCGCTTCGAGCGTCTGGATCAGCCGTTGCAGTTCTTGCTGCGGCAGGTTCTTGAGCTCCTGCTGCACCTTGTCGCGCTCACGCTGGCGACGTTTGTCCTTGCCCGGTACGGGCGTCTGCGAATCCGGTCGGAGCATTGACAAGATGTCGCCGACCGCCTTGCGAATTGTCTGCGGATCAATCCCGTGTTCTTCGTTGTAGGCGAGCTGTACCTTGCGGCGCCGCTGCGTTTCGTCGATCGCCCGCGTCATCGAGTCGGTCACGCGGTCGGCATACATCACGACCTCGCCCGACACGTTGCGAGCAGCTCGACCCATCATCTGAATGAGTGACGTCTCGGACCGAAGGAACCCCTCCTTGTCCGCATCGAGAATGCAAATCAACGACACCTCGGGCAGATCGAGGCCCTCCCGCAAGAGGTTGATGCCGACCAGGACGTCGAACTCGCCAAGCCGCAGCGCCCGGATGATCTCAATGCGCTGAATCGTGTCGATGTTGCTGTGCAAGTACCGGACCTTCATGCCCTGTTCGAGCAAGTAGTCAGTGAGATCCTCGGCCATCTTCTTGGTCAGCGTGGTGACGAGCACACGTTCGTCGTTGGCGACGCGGCCCTCCACCAACTCCATCAGATCGTCGATCTGCCCCTTGGTCGGCTTGATGACAACTTCTGGGTCAACGAGGCCGGTCGGTCGAATGATCTGCTCGACAACCTTGCTCGACACGCGCAGTTCGTACTGGCTCGGTGTGGCGGACAAGAAGATGCACTGGTTGACGCGCCCGAGCACCTCTTCGAAGGTGAGCGGCCGGTTGTCCCGCGCCGAGGGCAGGCGGAAACCGTGCTCGACGAGCATGTCCTTGCGGCTGCGATCGCCCGCGAATTGCCCATGCAACTGAGGTACGGCGACGTGACTCTCGTCGACCACAAGGAGGTAGTCGTCGGGGAAGTAGTCGAGCAGGGTGAACGGCGGTTCGCCGTATTCGCGGCCATCGATATGCATTGAGTAATTCTCGATGCCGTTGCAGTAGCCGAGCTCGCTCATCATCTCAAGGTCGTACGACGTTCGCATCCGGAGCCGCTGCGCTTCGAGCAGCTTGTCAGACTCCTCGAATTCCTTGAGGCGGACTTGGAGTTCGTGTTCAATCTTGCCCATCGCTCGCGTCATGCGCTCGTTGCCGGTGACGTAGTGGGTGGCAGGGAAGACGTGGGCCCGTTCCAGCTCGCGCAGGTTCTCGCCCGTCAGTGGGTCGATCATGGTGATGCGGTCGACGGTGTCGCCGAACATCTCGATTCGCAGCACGTTTTCCTCGTACGCGGGGTGGACTTCGATCGTGTCGCCACGCACTCGGAAGTTGCCACGGCCGAGCGTCATGTCGTTGCGGTCATACTGCATGTCGACGAGGCGGCGCAGAATGTTGCGCATGTCGTAGTCGACACCGACGTTGAGGTCGAGCAGGTTGCCCTTGTACTCCTCGGGGTTACCCATGCCGTAGATGCACGAGACCGATGCAACGACGATGACGTCCTTGCGGGTGAGGAGCGCCGCTGTCGTCGAGTGGCGCAGCCGCTCGATGTCGTCGTTGACCGAGCTGTCTTTCTCGATGAACGTGTCGCTGCTCGGGATGTACGCCTCGGGCTGGTAGTAGTCGTAGTAGGAGACGAAGTATTCGACGCGGTTGTGCGGGAAGAACTCGCGCATCTCCTGCGCCAACTGAGCGGCAAGCGACTTGTTCGGCGCAAGGATCAGCGTGGGACGTTGCGTCTGCTCGATGGTCCAGGCAATGGTTGCCGACTTGCCCGACCCGGTGATCCCGAGCAACGTCTGGAACCGCTCGCCCGCATCGAGGCCTGCGGACAGTGCCTTGATCGCCTCCGGCTGCGCCCCTGCAGGATCCCAATCGGACACCACCTGGAAACGGTTCTCGTTGCCCGTGTCGTAGTTGGTGAACGAACTCGACGCTGCGATCAGTGCCTGCTCCGGCGACTGGTCGGGCACGCTGGCATTCGGCGTGATGACGGAGGCGTCCGTGTCGATCGTTTCAGTCACCGGCTCAGTCTAGCCAGCCTCTCACGAACACCCGTTCGCCACCGGTTTCCGTTGTTCAGTCGTTGAGCTTGATGCGCAGGGTGGCGATGGCGTAGCCGTCCATCTCGATGACGGTGAAGTCGCCGAGGGCGGTGCGAACGCTGTCGCCTGCCGCTGGGATCTCGTCGAGCGCATCAATGACATATCCGGCGACGGTCTGCCAATCGCCCTCGGGCAGCGCGACGCCAGTGCACTCCTCGAACTGATCGGGCCGCAGGGTGCCATTGACTCGCCAGCTACCGTCCGCGTGTTGTGCGCAGTCACTGAGACGGTCGTCGGACTCATCATCGAAGTCTCCGATCAGCTCTTCGAACACATCTTCCAATGTGACCAGGCCGACGACCACGCCGTGCTCGTCAACCGCGACGGAGATGTGCTTGCGCTCGGTGCGCATCTCGACGAGCAGGTCCTCGAGCCGATGATGCTCTGGGGTCACCATGAGCGGACGGACCATCGACCGCGCGGAGGTGGTCGTCCACGCACCGTTCTCAAGCCGCAGGAGGTCCTTGGCGTGGATGAACCCGAGGCAGTGATCGAGATCGTTCTCGTGAATGACGATGCGGGTCCTGCCCGTGCGATGCGCCTCAGCAGCAACCTCGGCGGCAGTTGCTTCAGCCGGCATCGACACGATGTCGCGCCGGACCGTCATTGCATCTGCAGCAGTCAGACCCGACAGTTCAAGCGACCGCGTCAGCAGCTGATGATCTTCAGCCTTGATGTCGCCGTGACCTGCCGACTCGTCGAGGAGAAGGATGAGGTCCGTGGGCGAGTGCGCCATCGCTCGTTCGTCCTGCGGTTCAACGCCGACCAGTCGGACAACGACGTTCGCAAGAGAGTTCAGGAGCCAGATGATCGGTTGGAAGACACGGACGAATGCCCGGAACGGCCGAGCGAGGAGCAGAGACGAGCGTTCGGGGTCCGAGATCGCCCACGACTTCGGGGCCATTTCGCCGACGACCATATGGAGAAAGACGACCAACGACAGGCCGAGCGTGAACCCGATCACATGCAACGTGGTCTCCGACAGGTCGATCAACTCACCAAGCGCTGCTTCGATGATGTGCGCGATGGCGGGTTCGGCCACAGCACCAAGACCAAGCGAGCACATCGTGATGCCAAGTTGTGCACCGGCGAGCATCAGCGTGAGCTCGCGGATGCCAGCCAGCGCGGACACCGCTCGCTTGTTGCCGTCTGCGGCGAGCTGTTCGATGCGTGAGCGGCGAGCCGCCAACAGTGCGAACTCAGCAGCAACGAAGAAGCCGTTGAGCGCCAGCAGTACGAACGCCAAACCGAGAGCACCCCACTGCACGCTGAAGCCCGACTCGGCAACCTCTGCGGCAATCATCGATCGCCCTCCGGCGGGACGTCCTCGTCGTGATCGGAAATCCCATCACCATCGTCGTCGTTGTGCACGATGCCGGCATCAGGGTCGAGCCGAAGCAGCACCTGTGTGATGGCGAACTCCTCGACCTCAAGAACCTCGAGTCGAATCCCGTCGACAACGACGGCATCACCGACCTCACCGATTCGTTCGAGCCGGTCGAGCATGAGGCCCGCCACGGTGTCGTATTCGCCGTCCGGCAGAATAAACCCGGTGTAGCGCTCGATCTCATCGGGTCGCGATGTGGCAGCGATCGACCACACCGCTGGTTCAACTTCGAGGTACTCCCCCGGCACGGCCGGGTCGTACTCGTCTTCGATTTCGCCGACGAGCTCTTCGACGAGATCTTCGAGCGTGACAACACCGGCGGGTGCTCCGTACTCGTCGATGACCACAGCCATCTCGGTGGAGTGCGACTGCAGTTCCCGCAGCACGACGTTCAACCCGGCAGCCTCGGGAACGACCAGGACGTCGTGCAACAGCGCCCCGATCGGAGTTTCGCCATATAAATCTCGCGAGACCCCGAGGAGATCCTTGGCATGGACGAGGCCGGTGACCTTGCCGGTGTCATCAACCACTGGGAAACGGGAGTGATGCGATGCCATCCGATCGCGGAGATCAGCAGCGGTTGCATCTGCGTCGATCGTCACGACTCGGTTCCACGACACCATCGCATCCGAGGCTTCGAGATCTCCGAAGTCGATGGCCCGCTCCAGCAACGATGCTTGCGACACGGTCAGCTGGCCACTCTCAGCCGATGAGTCGACAATGAAGTCCAGCTCGTCGGTCGACACGGACCCGTGGAGCTCCTCGACCGGTTGGATACCAAGCATTCGGAGCAACCGGTTGGCCGAACCATCGAAGAGTTTGATCAGCGGACTGGCGACGCGCATGAAGACGAGCGTCGAACCAGCCAGGCTCCGGGCAACAGGCTCGGGCTTCGCAATGGCCAGGTTCTTGGGGGCCAGCTCACCGAAGACCATCTGCGCGACGGTTGCGAAGACGAAGGCCAACACCAGGGCGATGCCGAAGCGTGCCGACTCGCCGACCCCGATCGCTTCGAGGATCGGGCGGAGGGCGCCTGCAATTGCCGGTTCGGCGATGAAACCCAACACCAACGACGTGACCGTGATGCCGAGCTGTGCACCCGACAACATAAAGCTCAGGCGCTTGTGCACCTGAAGCGCCCGCTTGGACTTGCGGTCGCCGCGGTCGGCTGCTTCGACGAACTTGGTGCGGCGAGAAGCAACGTACGCAAACTCAGCAGCAACGAAATATCCGTTGGCAGCAATCAACAAGACGGCGCCCACCAGCCCAAGAGCGATGGTCATCAGTGCAGTGAACCCGGACTGGGAGGGTGCTGGGCAGCGGTCAAGCGGCTACCCAGGCAGGGTTGGTCTTCGTCGGACATGAGTGAGCGAATGATATCTAATGTGAGGGCCCGCTCCGTCGTTCAATGCGCCGACCGTTGATTTCAGACAACTCGGGCACAGCCTCCACGCCGGCGAGAAAGACGGGCTATGTTGCCGACATGACCAACTTTCATGATCTCGAAATGACGTCGATCACCGGCGAACAGGTGACCTTCGACCAGTACAAGGGCAACCTTGCACTGGTCGTCAACGTCGCGAGCGCTTGAGGCCTGACGCCTCAGTACGCAGGTCTGCGTGCGCTTCATAATGACAACGACGATGTCGTCGTGCTCGGCTTCCCGTGCAACCAGTTCGCCAACCAAGAGCCCGGCACCGACGCCGAGATCCTTGAATTCGCAACGTCGAAGTTTGACGTGAACTTCCCCATGTTCTCCAAGATTGAGGTGAACGGCGACGCCGCTGCCCCCCTGTACCAGCTGTTGAAAGAGGCTCAGCCAGGTGACGGCGACAGCGCCGAAATCACGTGGAACTTCGAGAAGTTCCTCGTCGACAAGGCCGGCAACGTGGTCAAGCGGTACGCACCGCCGACCACACCGGAAGAGGTTGCTGCCGACCTCGACCAGTTCCGCTGACTCACGAAATGATGTGACCGCCTCAAGGGGTGGCGATCGCCAACATGGCGATCGCCACCCCTTCGTCGTTCACGGCAGCGGGCTCGGCACCTCAGAACGTGGTGAGCGGGATTCTGGCGTGTCGAGTGCCAATCGGCCAGACTGGCCACAACCACTGCCGACGATCCGGGGCCCAGATGAGCATTGCCTTCACCCACAACGCCCGCCCAACGATCGGTGTCGAGCTTGAACTCCACCTCGTTTGATGCGGACACGGGTGATCTGGTGTCCGCATCAAACGAGCTCCTTGCCGAGATGTCCCAGGGTTTCCCCGGCAACGACCACCCGAAGGCAAAACACGAACTCTTCCAGAGCACCGTCGAGATCATCACCGGAGTGTGCGACACCCCGACTCAGGCCCGCGCTGACCTGGCGGAGACGTTTCAGGAGCTCCATGCGACCGCCACACGACGCGGTCTCAAGATCATCAGCGCTGGGACGCACCCATTCGGAGTGGCGCGCAATCAAGACGTCAGTCCGAATCCTCGCTATCACGAACTCGTCGAAGCGATGCAGTGGCCGGCTCGCCGGCTCCTGATCTGCGGTCAGCACATCCATGTCGGCGTGCGCGATGGCGAGCGAGCGATCTCGATCATCAACGAGATGATGCGGCATCTTCCCCTCTTCCTGGCGCTGTCGTCATCGAGCCCTTACTTCGAGGGAGAGGACTCGGGGTTGGCATCTGCGCGTTCGAAGGTCTTCGAGTCACTACCGACAGCAGGCCTGCCGCCGCAGATCACTGGCTGGGGCGATTTCGAATCCTTCATGTCGACGCTGATCGATTCGGAGTGCATTTCGTCAATCCGCGAGGTGTGGTGGGACATTCGGCCGCATCCCGACTTCGGCACCATCGAGTTTCGGATGTGCGACTCACCCCACACCCTCACCGAGGCCACCGCGCTCGCGGGGCTGGCCCAAACCTTGGTGGCCTGGGCCGATGCGCTGATCGATCGCGACGCGCTCCCACCCCCTCCGCGCGAGTGGACCGTGCGAGAGAACCGGTGGCTTGCCGCACGCTACGGGATCGACGCTCGCCTCATTGTCGAAGCCAACGGCGACGGCAAGCCGCAGCGGCGGCCCGTTCGCGAG
Organism: uncultured Ilumatobacter sp.; assembly: GCF_963980585.1. Classification (NCBI taxonomy): domain Bacteria; kingdom Bacillati; phylum Actinomycetota; class Acidimicrobiia; order Acidimicrobiales; family Ilumatobacteraceae; genus Ilumatobacter; species uncultured Ilumatobacter sp. Next base: position 57,886 of record NZ_CAXCAM010000010.1, on the reverse strand, counting down.
CTGGTTGGCGAACTCCTGGCAGAGTTGTCCCTGACCGCCGATCTGCTCGGCACCCAGCCCGAGCTCGCAGCGATTGAACGCATCCTCGATCACGGCTCAGGCTCGATGCGGCAACGTCGTCTGGTCGACGCCGGCGCTACGCTCGCCGACGTGGTGCACCACCTTGCCGACGAGTTGTACGACGACTGCTTTGACCAGGCATGACGTCGCCTGACACCCGATTGGCCGGCTGGCTCGCCGAACACGGCGAGGGACTCATCGCCGTGCGCCGCAACATGCATGCGCACCCCGAGGTGAGCGGTGCGGAACATGCCACCACGGAACTGGTGCGCGAACGCCTTGAATTGGCGGGGATGCAGCCGCGAGTCCTCGCCGTCGGAACCGGCCTCGTCTGCGAACTCCGACCTGACGACCCAATCGCGAGCAATCAGCCAACCATGGCCTTGCGCGCGGACCTCGATGCACTCGCCATGGATGACAACAAGGACGTGTCGTATCGCAGCCAGGTTCCGGGTGTGGCGCATGCCTGCGGCCATGACGTGCACACCACGGTCGTGCTCGGTACCGCGCTCTATTTTGCTCACCATCGCGATCAACTCCCAGGGCCGCTGCGTTTCGTGTTTCAACCGGCCGAGGAACGTGTTCCCGGCGGTGCGCTCGACGTCATCCGCGACCATGGCATCGACGGCGTTGACGCAATTGTCGGCATCCACTGCGAACCAAAACTCGATGCCGGCATGATCGGATTGAAGTCGGGGTCGATTTCATCAGCCGCCGACATGGTCTGCATCACGTTGACCGGGCCCGGTGGACACACCGCACGTCCGGAACTCACCGTCGATCTCTTGACCATTGCTGCCCAGGTGATCACTGAGCTACCCCGGCGCGTCCAGGCTGCACTCCCGGCAGATGCTGAAACCAAGATCGTCTTCGGAGCCATGCACGGGGGCGATGCCGCCAACGTCATTCCGACACGCTGCGAGCTTCGCGCTTCGGTCCGCACACCGACGCTCGAGGTGTGGAACGCACTCCCGGCGCTCGTCGAGGAGTGCGTTGCCGGACTCCTCGCCGAATCAGGCGCCGGGTTCGAGGTCGACTACACCCACGGGGTTCCACCTGTGGTCAACGATGCTGCAATCACCGATCTGGTCGCCAGCGCTGTCGCCGAAGAATTCGGCGCCGACGCCATCGCTCCGGTGCAGCAGAGTTGGGGCGGCGATGACTTTGCCTGGTTCACGCGGGAGATCCCTGGGTCCTACGTTCGCCTCGGCGTCCACAACGCAGAGGCCGATGGCCCGAGGCTCGATCTTCACGCCGGTCACTTCGACGTCGATGAGCGAGCGATCGATCTCGGCGTGCGTCTCCTCGTCGCCACCACCAAGGCATACTTCGAAGGCGACAAAGCGTCGTGAGCCGAACATGGCTGTTCGGATACGGCTCGCTCGTGTCGCCCGTTTCGCTGGCTTCCACGATTGGACGTGACCCGGGCGACGGTATGCACGTCGCCCACGTCGAAGGATTCGGACGGCGTTGGAACTACGGATCAAAAGTGTTGCGCGGAGACTGGGTTCACGATGGTCGCAATATCGTCGGCGGCCTCGTCGTCTCGCTCGGCATTGCCGCAGCCGACGACGAAGCGTGCAACGGCGTTGTCTTCGATGTCGACGACGACGAATTGGCAGCGCTCGACTGGCGCGAACGGGATTACGAGCGCGTCGACATCACCGATGTGACCACCGTCGACGTCGATCGATTCGATGGTCAGGTCCAGGTCTACGTGCCTCGGCCAAGCTCGATCGAACGGTACGAGCTGGCCCGTAACGAGGGCCGCGCCGCGATTCGTCAGTCCTACTGGACTCTCGTCGAAGATGCCTTCGCCTCGCTCGGCGGCCACCATGCCGAGTGGTACGCCCGAACACCGCCACCAGACATCCCGGTCGCTGACATCAGGCTCCACCCGCTCAACTGAACTCGCTCAGCTGGAATTGCTCAGCGCGCGCCGGGCTCCGCCGACGCGACATGCGGGAGTTCGACGACTGAGGACCAGAGCTCGTCCACCTGAGCCGCAAGGCTGTCGAAGGTGCCGGAGTTGTCGACGACATAGGTCGCCCGCGCAAGACGTTCTTCGCGACTGATCTGACTGTTGATCCGATTCTGCGCATCGTCTTCATCCATCCCGCGGTATTCCACAACGCGTTCGACGGCCAGCTCGTAGGGGATGTCGACGACGATCGTGGCGGCGAGCCCCTTGCGCGGGTTTTCGCCGAGCAGCGGGAAGTCGAGCACGACCACTCGGTCGGTGCCAGCGTTGAGATCGATCTGCCGCTGAATCTCGGCCTGCATCGCCGGGTGCACAATGCCATTCAAGTCGTCGAGGGCCGCCTTGTCGCTGAACACGATCGCGGCAACCGCGGCACGATCCAACGAGCCATCCTCATGAACGATCTGCGCCCCGAACCGCTCGGCCATTTGGTTGAGCACGGGGCTCCCGGGTGATTGCAGATCGCGAGCGATCTGATCGGCGTCGACAATCGCCGCTCCTCGCTCCGCCAACAGTTTCGACACGGTCGACTTGCCTGCTCCAATGCCCCCGGTGAGGCCCACAACGATCATGAAAACGAATACTGCCCGACTCCGAGGAGCCGGGCAGCATTCAGTTCATCAGAGCAGCGCCGAAGCGCCTGGTCTCACTCTGCTTCGGTTGCCTCTTCAGCAGCAGCTTCGGCAGGTGCCTCTTCAGCGGCGGGTGCCTCTTCGACTGCAGCTTCCGCCGGTGCCGCTTCAGGAGCAGCTTCGGCAGGTGCTTCTTCAGCGGCTGCTTCGGCAGGTGCTCCGTCGGCTGGCGCTTCGGTGCCTTCGCCTTCGCCGCCTTCGCCGTAGTACTCGGTCCATGCAGCTTCAGCCTCGGCCGATGCTTCACCCTGGACGTAGTTGCCCTCGGTGTCGACCTCGAAGTGCTCGCGGTACTCAGCAGCGAGCTCGCCACCTTCGGCGGCCTGCTTGATCGACAAGCTGATGCGACGACGTGCGAGGTCGAGATCGATGATCTTGACCCAGAGCTCTTCGCCTGGCGTGACGACCTGCTCGGGGCTGTCGACGTGGTGCGCCGACATCTCCGAGATGTGCACGAGGCCTTCGATGCCGTCGCCGACCTGAACGAACGCACCGAACTGCACAAGCTTGGTGACCCGACCGTAGACGAGCTGACCGACCTGGTGGCCTTCGGCGAATTCTTGCCACGGATCCTGCTGCGTTGCCTTCAGCGAGAGGCTGATGCGCTCGCGGCTGAAGTCGACGTCGAGCACCTGGACCTTGACCGGGTCGCCAACGGTGACGACGGAACCGGGGTGGTCGACATGCTTCCAGGAGAGCTCGGACACGTGAATGAGTCCGTCCATGCCGCCGAGGTCGACGAATGCACCGAACGACACGACCGAGGACACAGTGCCCTCGCGGACCTCGCCGACCTTGAGGTTCGTGAGGAACTGGTCGCGGGTCTCCTTCTGGTTCTCTTCGAGGTAGGCCCGACGAGAGAGGACGACGTTGTTGCGGTTCTTGTCGAGCTCGATGATCTTTGCGTGGACCTGCGTGCCGATATACGGCGCGAGGTCACGAACCCGACGGAGCTCGACGAGCGATGCGGGCAGGAAGCCACGCAGGCCGATGTCGACGATGAGCCCGCCCTTGACAACTTCGATGACCGGACCGGAGACGACTTCGTCGGCTTCCTTCTTGGCCTCGATGTCGCCCCAGGCACGCTCGTACTGAGCACGCTTCTTCGAAAGGAGGAGGCGACCCTCTTTGTCTTCCATCGTGAGCACGAGGGCTTCGACGATCTCGCCCATCGACACCACTTCGCCGGGATCGACGTCGTTGCGGATGCTGAGCTCACGGCTCGGAATGACACCCTCGCTCTTGTACCCGATGTCGAGCAGGACTTCGTCCTTGTCGATCTTGACGACGGTGCCGTTGACCATCATGCCGTCTTTGATCTCGACCATGGTGCCGTCGATCGCGTCGGCGAATGACATGCCGAGGTCGTCGGAGGTGATTTCGCGAGGTGTGTAATTGCCCTCGTCGTCGAAGGTTCCGAAGCCGGTATCGGCTGTGGCGGCCGGTGTGGCTTCAGGATTCTCTTCGATTGCCGGTTCGTCGGCAGGGGTGACGGGGGTGGTAGCTGTGTCGGACAAGGATTGCTCGTTTCGGATACGGATCTTGAGGTGAATGGATGAGTTGCAATAACGCGGGCAGGACCCCGAAATCGCAACTGTCAACGATACCAGCCCAGATTCCGTTCGCTCCCCGAACAGCCACCCATCTCCATGGGTCGCCAGACGACGTCGCGCTGCTCAGGGAGCCGTCGGATGCCTGGGGGCCGATGGGGGCGCGACCCGAGCGATGACCAGGAACTCCGGGGACTCAACCGTTGCAGGGCCGCTGCTGTAGGAACCAGGTTCGACGCTGCTGATCGAATCGATCGCGAAGCCATGAGCGGTGAGCAGCATGCGGAGCTCGCGGGGTGTGTAACAGCCGGTCCAGAGGTCGACGATTTTCCGTTCGCCCGACTCGGATCGGATCTCGGTGCGCTCGTGGCTGACGCCAGTTGCGGCATCGAAGTCAGCGTCTTCGTGGTACTTCACAGCGAAGTAGGCGTTGAACGCGCTCAGTGCCAGACGTCCATCCGGGCGGAGTGCCGCCGCCATCCCAGCGACCACAGCGGCATCCTCACCGTCGGCGGTCATCATCCCGAACGCTCCCTGGCACAGGCAGATCACTGCGTCGAACTCTTCGTGAAATCTCAGCATGCGGGCATCCCCCCGCTCGAACGTCGCGCCGTCCGGTGCGTTCGACTGCGCGATCTCGACGAACCGCTGGCTGATGTCGATGCCGTGTACGCCGATCCCACGCCGTGCCAGTTCATGGGCATGCCGTCCGGTGCCGCACCCTACGTCGAGCACGTGATCGCCCGACTGAAGCCCGAGCACTTCGATGACGTGATCGACCTCTTGCACCGTCCCCTTCGTGTGCGCGTACCGGTCGTACGCCGCCCCCATGTGCTCAGCCAGCGGCTCGAACCAGTGCCCGGTCACCTCGATATCCGGACGCGTGAGTGACGGCTCGCCCCGACCCCGACGTCACTCAGCCTTTCGCTGCGGCCCACGTGTCGCCCCAACTGACGTTGACTTCGAGTGGGACGTCGAGTTCGGCGGCATCGCGCATGATGTCGATGAGCAACGGGCCAACGGTGTCCTTTTCTTCGGGAGGGACCTCGACGAGAACTTCATCATGCACCTGCAGGATCAGCAGGCTGTTGTGCCCCTTCGACACCAACTCCTCGTCGATCCGCACGATGGCGACTTTGAAGATGTCGGCGGCGAGACCCTGGATGCCGGCGTTCATCGCCTGACGCTCCCCCGCCTGGCGCACGCGGAAGTTCGAGTTCATCAATTCAGGGATCGGACGACGACGACCGAACAAGGTCTCGGTGTACCCGCGCTCGCGTGCTTCGACGACCGTGCTGTCCATGTACGCCTTCACGTTCGGGAAGGCCACGAAATAGGCGTCGAGAATCGGCGCTGCCTCATCGACTGGAATGTTGAGGCGTTGTGCGAGGCCGTACGCCTCCATGCCGTAGGCGAGGCCGTACGACACCATCTTCGCCTTCGACCGCTGATCCACCGTCACCTCGGCTGGGTCGACGTCGAAGACTCGCGATGCCGTGGCGTTGTGGATGTCCTGGCCCGTCGTGAACGCCTCGATCAAACCCGGGTCAGCAGCAAGGTGGGCGATGCAGCGCAGCTCGATCTGGTTGTAGTCCGCGACGAGGAGCTCGGTGCCGGGCGATGGCACGAAGACCTTGCGGAACTGGCGCCCTTCCTCACTCCGGACCGGAATGTTGTGCAGATTCGGCTGGTCAGACGAGAGGCGGCCGGTACGTGCGACGGTCTGGTTGAACGTGGCGTGGATGCGGCCGTCGTCGGCCACCTCGTGCAGCAATCCCTCGCCGTAGGTGCCTCGCAGCTTGTCCACCTCGCGATGACGCATCAGCGGACCGAGGAACTCTGGCCACTCCGGCATCAACTTCTCAAGTGTTGACGCATCCGTCGATGGACCTGTCTTGTTCTTCTTGATCGGTGTCAGGCCCTTCTCGTCGTAGAGCAGTTCGCGCAGCTGCTTCGGCGAGTTGAGGTTGAGATCATCCTTGCCGGACACCTTGCGCAGCTCGACGACCAGCGACTCGACCTCTGCTTTCAGCTTGTCGTTCAACGCACGGAGTTCGTCGATGTCGACGCCGACACCGACATGCTCCATCTTCGCGAGCACGAGCACCAGCGGGTTCTCGATCGTGTCGTACAGCTCGGCCATGCCCTGCGCTTCGAGGCTGTCGTGGATCGGTCCCGCGAGGTGGTGGATGGCGAGCGCGTCTCGCCCCGCAACCTCAGCATCGCTCATCGACGTCCCATCGAGGTCGAGTTGGCCGGAGTTCGCGGCATCGGACGGGCGAGCGAACCGGGTGTACTTCTCGATGAGGTCAGGCAGGGCGTAGCGAGCCTCAGCCGGGTCGATCAAATATGCAGCGATTGCGGTGTCGAGCGTCAGACCCCGCATTTCGATGTCCAGCCCAAGCAACGAACGCATCAGCTCCTTGACATTGTGGCCGCGCACGCTCTGATGGGCGCCAAGCGCTTCACCGAGCGTTTCGTCGCCGAGCAGATCGGCCGGAATCCACGCGACCTCGGATGCTGACCCATCGGAGACGACCGCGACACCGGACAGGAATGAGCGTCCCGGTTCGCCGGTCCATGCAGCGTGGATATCAAGATGTTCCGCTGCAGCAACGAGACTCGCGGCATCGGCAGGAGACTCCAGCACGGTGATTTCCGCGACGATTTCCTGTCGCTCCTCTCCCGGCCCGAGATCGACGTCGCCACCGAGCGATGCCAGCGCGTCGGTGATGCGACCGCCGAGTGCCCGGAACTCCAAGAACTCGAACAGCCGCTTCATCTCGTCGGGGTTGGGTGATACACCAAGGCCAGTCGGCGTTGTCCGATCGTCGAAGTCGACATCGACCTGCTCGCCAGCGATTTCAGCTCGGAGCGGTGCATCGAAATGCAACAACATCAGGTCGAGGTTCTTGCGAGCTCGCTCTTCGTTCTCGATCAGATTCGACTTGAGTTTGGGCGTCTGCTCATCAACGTTGGCGAAGATGCCGTCGAGCCCGCCGTACTTGTTGATCAGTTTGGCTGCGGTCTTCTCCCCCACTCCGGGTACCCCGGGCAGGTTGTCGGAGTTGTCACCGCGTAACGCTGCGTACTGAACGTACATGTCGGGGGTGACGCCGGTCCGTTCCTCGATGCCCGCCTCGTCGTACAACGCGTAGTCGCTGACGCCCCGCTTGTTGTACATCACCTTGACGTGCGGGTCGCTGACGAGTTGGTAGCTGTCGCGGTCGCCGGTGACGATGATCACGTTCTCGCCACGATCGACCAGTGCCTTCGTCGCTGTGGCGATCAGGTCGTCGGCTTCCCAGCCCACCTCGTCGACGGTGGTGATGCCGAGTGCATCGAGCACTTCTCGGACCAGACCCATCTGTTGACGCAGGATGTCAGGTGCGGCCTCACGTTGCGCCTTGTATGCAGGCTCAGCCTTGTGCCGGAACGTCGGTTCAGGGCGGTCGAAGGCGACGAGAATCCCGTCAGGCTGCTGTTCCTTCAGGACGTACGCCAACATCGAGGTGAAACCGAAAACGGCGTTGGTGACCTGCCCGCTCGCCGTGGCCATGTCGGTGGGGAGCGCAAAGAACGCTCGGTACGTGAGTGAGTTCCCGTCGACGAGGAGTGTGGTTCCCATGGCGATTCTCCGTGTCGTTTCGTTGGCGTCGGATGCGGCGCTCGATGCGCCGTCAGTCGTCACTCGGACGGAGTGATCCGTCGAGAATGCGATCAGCGACATCGCGCATTCTGATTCGCTCGCTCATCGCGGTCTTCTGGATGAACTGGAACGCGTCGTTCTCGGTCATGCCGACCTCGTCGATCAGCACACCCTTGGCCCGCTCGATGAACTTGCGCGACTCGAGCTGTTCTCCGAGTGCATCAATCTCACCCGTGAGCGAGCGCAACTCGCGAAACCGCCCCATCGCCACTTCGATAGCCGGAACGAGGTCACTGCGTTGAAACGGCTTGACCAGGAACGCCAAAGCTCCGGCGTCGCGCGCTTGCTCAACGACTTCCTTCTGGCTGAATGCCGTCAACATCAACACGCCACAAATTTTCTCGCCATTGATGACCGCTGCAGCTTCAAGGCCGGTCATGCCCGGCATCTTGATATCGAGAATCGCCAGGTCAGGTTGCAGGTCACGAACCATGTCAATTGCTTGGTCGCCGCGACCGGTCTCGCCCACGACGTCGTACCCCTCTTCTTCGAGGGTTTCTCGGAGATCCATTCTGATGATGGCCTCGTCTTCGGCGATCACGACGCGCAACGGCATGAGATCAGTATGGACCACGCCGCGGCCAGAACCGAACTCAACCAATCATCTGGTCGAGGAGCTGGTCCTGGCGCTGTTCGAGGTCGACGATCTCCTCGACGACCTTTAGACGGTGCTTCGTCATGTTCGCAAAGTTGCCCTGCGCAGATCGGGCCTCGAACGACGATGACGCTGTCTCGGCGACCATAGCGCGGATCGCTTGGTCGTCAGCGTCCTCGCCGAGGTAGAGCAACTGTTCATCGATCAGCGCGAGCTCACTGCGCAACGTCTTGAGTCTTGATCCCACCTTGGAGAGTCGACGCTCGATCAGCCAGCTACCCATGCGAGGCCTGATCGTATGCCGCCGGTCGACCTCCCGCAGGGACACCGTCGCTGGCTCCGAACCGAGCAATCAGTCGTCACCGCGTCGCGGAAAACCGATCGCGGCCGCCATCGCCACGCTGGTCGGCCGGCACGCCGCACGCAGCTGAGCGCATGCATCCTCGCCGATTGCCGCGTAGGGCAGCACCGCTAGTTCGTCGGTGCGCTCCTCAATCCATTGACGACCGTCGCGACCCGCATCGGTGAAAGCGCCTTCAGCGTCAAGCCAGCCACGCGACCGAAGCGAGTCGTGCGCTGCTGCCCAATCGTCGTCGGTCCGCTGTCGCGAGCTCTTCAGCACATCGCCTGAGATCTCGCCTGCCGCAGCATGTGTGACCAGCGCTTCGCACCCGCTGAGTCCCTGTGCGGTGAGTGCGGCAATGTGGCCGTCACCCCGGAACTCGCGCAACAAGGTTTGCGCGTGCCAGAGCACGAGATGCGGTTCCTCCGGCCAGCCGAGCTGTGCGTGCCCCGCGAAGAGCGCCCGCCCCTCGGGACGTTCGCAAGCGGCTAACGCCGCAGTGCGTGCGATCGCCGCGGCAGGTTCGAGCGAGTCGATCATGTCGCCGGCCAAGCGGCGCATCATGCGATCGGCTGCGATCAATCGTGCTGCTGACAGCTGTTCCGGTGCGGCGGTCTCCCACGCTCCATCCATGCTTCGCTCGACGAATCCAGGATCGAAGTTGTAGAAGGTTGCCTTGACCACCTCGGCTCCGACGGCGCCCGACGCAGCGGCTCGCGACGCGAAATATCCCGAACCCCAGTCGTCGAAACCCAGCCGGGCGTATTCCTCGGCCGCTTCCGGAACGAAGTAAATCGCGCCATGAATCGGTTCCAGCGTACGCCACGTCCTGCGGCCAATCTGTGGGTCCATCGCCCACTCTCGCGAATCATCCGCAGGATCACGCGCTCGAAGTCGTTGAGCCGTGCAGACAAGTTGGGCGATGAACGGTTCAGTCCTTGCGGGTGTTCTCCTCGATTCGGAACAAGATGAGGTACACCTCCGAAAGCACACGGGCGAACAACACGTACACAAAGAACACCAACGGAGCAACCACGAGTCCCGCGACGACTGACCCGCCGCCCTGGCTTGCGAATGCCGCGAAGACGGCAAGCGACATGAGCGCGGCGATCACGATCCCAACAATGAAGATCAGCTTGATGATGCTCGGCGTGATGAACTCACTGAAGCTCAGGTCGAACAGGCGACCAAGAAATCCCTTTGACGATGACTGCGGCGAAGACGCCGGGGGTGGTGTTGGGGCTGTGGGCGGAAGTGGTGGTGGCTGGTTCATCCCCCAACCTTGTCACCTTGCGGGATGAGGGCCGTGGATCTGAAGGCGAGCCGGACGTTGCGTCTCGTCGCCCGACGACAGGTTGGTGGGCTGCCCGCTCTAAGTTTGGCTGATGCCCCTCGACGCGCTTCCCGCCGAATACATCGGTACCCTCTCCGCTCGCACGAATGACGTGGATCGGCCAATTGTCGCTGGCGGCCCGTTCGGCACGAAGGTCGTGGCGACAGTCTCCGGCGCCACGTTTGTCGGACCAAGGATCAACGCCGCCGCTCCCGCTGGCGTCGCCGCCGGCGATTGGCTCACCGTTCTTCCTGGCGGCGACTTCGCGCTCGATGTTCGCGCGTCCTTCCGCACAGACGACGGTGCAGACGTCTATGTCACCTACACCGGGTTCGGCACCCGCAATCCGGACGGCACGGCAAGCATCCGCACCGCCCCGCGTTTCGAGACCGGCGATGAGCGCTACGCCTGGCTCAACAATCTGTTCTGCGTTGCTGTCGGTTCGACGACGCCCGAGGGCGTCGAGTACGAGATCTACGCGGTCTGATCTGTCGCTGTTGTGAGACCGAATCCGTCAGCTGCTGATCTTGAGTGCAGACGCAGCGAGCTGACGTAACTTCGCCTTCTGCACCTTCGTTCCATTCGGACCGGGAGTCGTGGGGAATTCGTCGACGACAAGTACCCGAACCGGCACCTTGTATCGGGCGAGTTGATCCCGACAGCGTTCGATGGCAGCGGCTTCGTCGAAGTGTTCGGCACTGGTCGAGGCAGGGTCGTTATTCAGCACGACGAACGCGACGGGGCGTGCCCCACTCGGCATATCGACGGCAACCACTTGTGCAGCGACGACCTGGCTGTCATCCACGAGAACCGCCTCGATTTCCGTCGGGCTCACGAGAAACCCACCCAAGCGGAGCACGTCAGCCATGCGCGCGATGAATTCAAAGCCCCGGTCGCCGTTCGGCTCGGCGAGGTCGCCGGTTCGGAACCACCCGCTGTCTTGATGCTCGACCGTGAGGTCAACATCGACCCGCTCGCCGCCTTCGGCCAGATAGCCAGCGAACAGGCTCGGCCCGCGGAGTTGCAGTTCTCCGCCCACAATGCGGTACGAGGCGTCTGGCGATGCCATCGATCCGCCCGCTCGTGTGCGATCGGTGGCATCGCCGTTCGGGTCGCGCAACGTGAACAGGGCTTGTACTTCGCTCATGCCGTACAGGCCAGTGAGCGTCGCGCCGACCGCCGCAGCTCGTTCGACGATGCCGTCGAGACTGGTGTTAAAGCGGGCGTACCCACCGAGGCGGATCGACGACAGGTCAGCGCCATGTTCGAGGAGACGGTGGAACATGTCGTCGCTGCCGTTCACGCAGGTGACGGGTTCGGACTGAATCAACCCAGCGGTTCGGCCGAGTTCGAAATCAGTCACGATCACACGACTTCCTGCGGCCACTGCGGCCGTCAACGAACCGAGGCCGAACGTGCCGCACAACGGCATGACCGCCATCACCGTGTCGTCGGACCGATAACCCAACAGCGCTGCAGCATCAACCGCATGATCGGCAATTGAGTGCTGCCGATGGACCACCATCTTCGGGCGGCTTGTCGTGCCCGACGTCGTGAAGACGACAAACGCATCCTCGCGCCGACGTCTCCGTTGCATCGGCGCCGACCTGACCCAGAGGGAGTCGACGAAACCGTCCAGACCGAAGCCGTCGATCGTCTGAGCGCCAGAACGCTGCACGAGGTCAGTGACCTCGTCGTCGCTGTAACGAGTGTTGACCGACACGCCGAGGAAGCCACCCGCCGCACAGGCAAGCAGCAGCCGGATGTAGTCCGCGCTATTCGGCAATCGGAGCGCAACCCTGCTCCCAGGAGCCATACCTTGTTCGCCTAGCCACGTTGCCAGCCGGAGACCGTCGGCAGCAAGGTCCGGCGCCGAGACGCTGGTGCCGTCGTCGAAGTCCAGTCGAGAAGCTGAGCCTTCGAAGAGGGCGAGGACATCGCGTTCAGGGTCTGTCACATCGACCAGTGTCGCGCTGGTAAGAGGTGAGAGAGGAGGCGGGCAAAACGACGACGCCGATCTCTCGGTTCACTGGTGCCCCAGGCCGGACTCGAACCGACACTTGACGGTGTTTGAGAACGGGCCGAGGGTGTGCGTTGACCAGGGGAAACACTAAAACACCTGCTAGATAAGGGTGCGATTCAATCGTGTCGGGAGCTACGGGGGTCCGGTAGGGCGCTGAAAAGGGCGCAGCATCAAAACAGCCCCGCACCAGAACGGGACACGGACCAACCGAAGCCGAACGACGCCTCCTCAAACGGGACGGCAAACTCACGACCCGCTCAGAAATCATCATGTGGGACCGAGACACCAACGACGTTCTCGTCATCGCCCTCAAATCCGTACCCAAAAAAAGCGACCGCCCGCACAGGCGTCGATCAAGTCATAGAGAAGATCCTCAACCGAAGGAACGCCTACGGGCAATAAACGCCCACGCAGCGCCGAACGGGAAACCATGACGGCCTATTCCAAGAACGCAAGGAACAAGTTCACGGTGTCCTCATAATCCTGCGCCACTTCCGGGCACGCAGCCCAACGAGCGGTCTGCGTCGCCTCAATGCGTTCGACGTCTTCATCTGGGTCAAAGTCCTCGATCTGCTTCGCTACGAAGACCTCCCACTGGGCTTTGTCAGAGTCGAACTCGCAGCCGTGGCGCACAATGTCCTCGACGGCTTCTAGTTGATCGTCGTTGAGGTCTTCGCCAACGGAAAGTTCAGCTCGATACGCAGCGATGCCAGCATCGAGATCAGGTCCCGTGTCTGATCCGCAGGCTGCAAGAGTGGCAATGGCGAAAGTCCCTGACACGAGGCCAGCGAGCCGGGTCTTAGTCATGAGCATGATCCTGACGGCAGGTAGTACGTCACGATGCCGGTCAGTACCTCGGTTTGCGGACCAAGAAGGCACGCCCCATGGAATCCGCTGCCAGGTCCAGGAGGTGGCAAATCGGGCGGCAGCTCCTCACAGGCAACGCCAACATTGTCACGATCCAATCCTGCCACGTCTCCATAATACGGGAAGTAGAAGTCATGCCAGGCCCGGGCCTCGGGCTGGGTAGCGAAGTCCGAGCAGTTTCTTACGTCCCCCCGGGTTTAGGGGTGCCGTAGCTCCAGCAGACGGGACGACGCCGAAGACAACTGCCGCAACGAAGACCAGAAAGAAAGATCCCCAACGCCCACCGCTACTGCTCCGCACGCCGAGGACCGTGCCTCATCGTTGTCGGCAACCGGGCCACTTGTCAACCATCAGTCAGTACCTTTCCAGGCCAAGTAACAGAAGCCAAGCGTGATGACGACGAGCGTGAACCCCACCTGCTCCGCCATCATGGATAATCCATCACTCCTGAGTCCGTCCAGACTCAAAAACCGGCAGCCGACCCAAACATACCCCCGCCCCGACCAGTGCCAACGGGCCACCGGCGAGAACGGACAGAGTTCTCTCACGCCTCGTCGGCGGCGACGTTGGTGTCATCGTGTCGAGCCTGCGCCGTCAAGCTGGCGCTGGCTTCAACGTTCCCTGCAGGTTTGCTGAAAGTGCTCGAGGGAGTCCGGGGGCAGCGTTGTCAGTTGATAGATGTTTCGGACCCGAAGTGTTCGCAGTCTGCACCGTCTAACGGCCCTTGCCGTCATATCACTTTTTCGGATCGAAAAGGGCGCAGGGAGGGCGCAGAAGGTTTTCGTGTTCCGAGGGCTTTGCCCAGAAACCATGATCTAGCTGGTGTTTTTGGTGCCCCAGGTGGGACTCGAACCCACACTTGACGGTGTTTGAGACCGTTGCCTCTGCCAATTGGGCTACTAGGGCGTACTGTTGATCAGAGGATATCCGCACCGTCCGGCGAACCGTACGGCCGACCGACAGGTCGCGTCCCACTGAGCGAGTGGGAATTACTCCGCGGTAGCCGCACAAATCGTCGTCGCGCGTCTAACCTCGCCACAATGCTCGCCTTCACGTTCCCCGGTCAGGGGTCTCAACGCCCGGGGATGGGCCGCCCGTGGCAAGACCATGAGAGTTGGGAACTCGTCGACGAGGCTTCCGAAGTCGCCGGCCGCGACGTTGGCGCCTTGCTCTGCGACGCTGACGCCGACGAGCTCCGCGACACGCGCAATGCTCAGCTGACAACGTTCGTTTCGAGCTTGATGGTGCTCGATGCCACGGAGCGCCTCGGCTTGGAACCGAGCTTCTGTGCTGGCCACTCGCTCGGCGAGTACACCGCGCTGACTGCCACTGGCGCCCTCGGGTTCGACGATGGCGTTCGCCTTGTGACTGCTCGTGCCGCCGCAATGCACGACGCGGGGTTGGAACAGCCGGGCACGATGGCCGCCGTCCTCGGGCTTGATGATGACCATGTCGACGTGGCCTGCCGCCGCGCCGACTCTGACGTCTGGGTTGCCAACTACAACGCTCCAGGTCAGGTCGTCATCGCCGGGTCGCCTGCCGGCGTCGAGTCGGCGGGCGAGCATGCGAAAGAACTCGGTGCCAAACGCGTCATGGGGCTGCAGGTCTCGGGTGCGTTCCACACGCCGTTCATGACCGCAGCGCGTGATCGGTTGCGTGAAGCCCTCGCTGCAGCCCGTCCACGGGACACCGACGTGCCGGTGGTTGCCAACGTCGATGCCCTTGCCCACAACGAGGGATCCGTGTGGGCAAGCCTGCTGTCGGCGCAACTGTCGAGCCCCGTCCGCTGGAAGCAGAGTCTGCTCACTCTTTCCGGAGCTGGGGTCACCGACTTCGCTGAACTTGGCCCGGGCGGGGTCCTCACGGGGATGGCGAAACGCACCGTAAAAGATTCGCGGACCATCTCGGTTTCTACACCCGAGGATCTCGACAAACTGATCGAGTGGGTCGATGCTGGCTCCCCCACCGGTGCAGCGCAGCTCGACGGCGAGCACCTTTTTGCAACAGAACGCCTCGTGGTCAGCCCCGCGACCGGCGTCTTTCAGCCACTCGGAACCCTCGGTGAGGGATCACCGATCAACGTCGGCACCGTGATCGGGCACGTTGGCGAGCACGAAGTCCGATCCGCCTTCGCCGGCCTCCTCCAGAGCTACATCGCGGTCGACACCGAACGAGTGACCACTCGCCAGCCCATTGCCTGGCTCCGTACCAACTGAAGTCGCAGACACACTGAAAATTGGCCGGACACCCCCGGTCATCCCTGGAGGGATGAGATGCCACGAGTCAACCAAGGAGTACGAGGAGCGGTGATCACCGGCTGGGGTTCGGCGCTCCCACCAAAGGTCCTCACCAACCACGACCTTGAGGACATGTTTGAGACTGATCACGATTGGATCGTGGAACGGACCGGCATCCACGAACGACGTGTTGGCGGGATGACGTCGGACCTGTCGATCGAGTCCGGCCGTGCCGCCCTGGAGATGTCCGGCGTCGACCTTGATGCCATCGACGCGTTGATCCTCGCCACGACCACCCCAGATCGCTCCGTGCCCGCCACTGCCTCAACGGTGCAGGCTGCGCTGGGCCTCAACTGTGGCGCATTTGACGTGAACGCAGCGTGCTCCGGTTGGGTCTACGGACTCGTGACCGCCCACGGCCTCATTGCGATGGGCGCCGAAAAGGTCTTGCTGATTGGCACCGACACGTTGGCCCGCATTACCGATTGGACCGACCGCAACACCGCCATTCTCTTCGCAGACGGATCGGCCGCCACGGTGCTTGAGGCCGTCGACGGCCCCGGACAGATGCTCGGATGGGACCTCGACTCTGACGGCACGGCTGAACGACATCTGTACGCCGAAACGGGTGGAACCCTGCAGATGGAAGGCCGGGAAGTCTTCCGCAAAGCGGTACGCATCATGGTCGACTCAGCCACGAAGTCGATGGCCCACGCTGGCGTCTCGGCCGACGAGATCGCGCTCGTCGTTCCTCACCAAGCCAACATCCGCATTATCTCGGCATCCATTGATCGTCTGGGTATCCCGATGGAACGCACCTCAATCGTGCTCGACAAGACCGGTAACACGTCGTCTGCCTCGATCCCGCTTGCCCTCAATCGAGCACTCGAAGATGGTCGGGTCCGTGACGGCGATCTCGTCCTGTTCGTCGGATTTGGTGCCGGGATGTCGGCAGCGAGCGCCGTTGTTCGCTGGAACACGACCGATCCTGAACTGGTGCCCGAGAGTGGGGAGGCTTCCGCGTGACCGACTCGGCCACCACAACTTCCGGATCGGGCGAGCCGACCGGTCGGATCATCCTCATCACCGGCGGCTCGAGGGGCATCGGTCTCGCTTGCGCTCGGCGGTTCGCCGCCGATGGCGACCGCGTTGCGGTCACCTACAACTCTTCGCCGCCACCGGACGGGTTATTCGGCGTCAAGTGTGACGTCACGTCGACCGACGACGTCGACGCCGCTTTCTCAGCGGTCGAGGAGCACTTTGGCGGGACCGTCGAGGTGCTCGTCTCGAATGCTGGCGTCACCAAGGATGGCCTCCTCCTGCGGATGACCGAGGACGACTTCGCTTCGGTGCTTGATGCCAACCTCACCGCGTCGTACCGAGTCGCCAAGCGAGCCGCCAAGGGAATGCTCAAGGCGCGCTCCGGGCGCATCGTGCTCATGTCGTCAGTGGTCGGAATGCTCGGATCGGCTGGGCAATCGAACTACTCGGCGTCCAAGGCGGGACTTGTCGGGTTTGCCCGTTCGCTTGCGCGCGAGCTCGGGTCACGGTCGATCACCGTCAACGTTGTCGCTCCCGGCCCGGTCGCAACCGACATGACTGCCGCACTCACCGACGATCAACTCGCCAACATCACCAATGCGGTTCCACTCGGCCGCATGGCTGAACCCGAAGAAATTGCCGGCGCCGTCGCGTTCCTCACCGGTCCCGATGGCGCCTACATCACGGGCGCCGTCATCCCGGTCGACGGTGGCCTCGGCATGGGCCACTAGCGGCGAAGCCGCTGGTGGCCGACCTGTTCCCGTACAATCTCAATCAACACCCCAACAAACTGGAGACACTCCTGTGAATGAAGAACTGTTCGCCCGCTTCCGCAAGTGCGCCGTCGAGGTGCTCTCGGTCGAAGAATCCGCCGTCACCCTGGACGCCAAGTTCGGCGACGACCTCGACGCCGACAGTCTCGACCTCGTTGAGCTCGTGATGGCACTCGAAGAAGAATTCGACATCGCTGTGCCCGAGGAAGAACTCGAAGGCGTCGAGACCGTGCAGAACGCCTACGACCTCGTGGCTGGCAAGCTCTGATGTCGGGCGGCCGCAGGGTCGCCGTCACTGGCCTGGGTGTCGTCGCTCCGGCCGGCATCGGGGCCAGCAATTACTGGGACGGTCTGATCGGCCCGCCCGCTCCGGTTGGCCGGACCATCGTGTTCGACGATTGGGACGGCTCTCCCTACTTCGATGGGCCCAAGCAAGCTCGGCGAGCTGATCGCGTCGAGCAGTTCGCGCTCGCCGCAGCAGGCGAAGCTTTCGATCAGGTTGGCGGCGTTGACGCCGTCGCCGTCGACCCTGGGCGTTTCGGCACCATCTTCGCCACCGGCATCGGAGGGCTGCACACGCTCGAAGAGCAGATCGGCATTCACAACGAGAAGGGCCCGCGGCGAGTGTCGCCGTTCCTGGTGCCGATGATGATGGCCAACGCTCCGGGCGCGTCCATTTCGATGCGGTACGGGTTGCAGGGTCAAAGCGAAACCATTGTCACGGCCTGTGCTGCTGGCAGCCATGCGATCAACTACGCGGCGCGCCTCATCAAGTGGGGCATTCTCGATGCTGCTGTCACTGGTGGCTGCGAGTCGGCCGGAACCCCGACCGGGATCGCCGGCTTCGCGAACATGACGGCCCTGTCGTCCGCTGGTGTCAGCCGGCCGTTTGACGTCGACCGCGATGGCTTTGTCATGGGCGAGGGTGGCGCAGTGCTCATTCTCGAAGAATGGTCGGCGGCGGAAGCTCGTGGTGCAAACATTCTCGGCGAGATCCTCGGTGGCGCGAGCAATGCCGACGCGCATCACATCACCGCTCCGGCGCCCGGCGGCGTCGGTGCCATCAAATGTATTGAGCTGGCGCTTGCCGAATCAGGACTTGCCGCCGCCGACGTCAAGCAGGTCAATGCACACGGCACGTCCACTCCGCTGAACGACGCAGCCGAGGCTGCCGCAATCACCCAGGTCTTCGGCGCCCAGGCCGTTCCGGTCACATCGACCAAGGGCATCACCGGCCATGCGCTCGGCGCGGCGGGAGCGCTCGAGGCAGTCGCCGCGCTGCTATCGATTCAGAACGAGGCGATTCCCCCAACGGCGAACACCGTCAACGTCGACCCCGAGATGGACATCGATCTCGTGTTCGGCGCACCCCGCGCATGGGAACCAGGTCCGGTGGTCAGCACCAACTTCGGTTTTGGTGGCCACAATGGAGTCGTCGTCGTCGCTCCGGCCTAGACCCTTGACTGACGTGCGGCCTGCACAGGCGCTCAGCGGTCGGCAAAGACAAACATCAGGTCACAGCTGGTGGCCAGTTCGCCGTTGACCTTGGCTGTACCGGTGCCCTTGCCCGCACGGGCTGACATTCGACCAAGCTCGACCTCGATCACCAACTCGTCACCCGGCACGACCTGACGGCGGAATCGCGCCTTGTCGAGACCCCCGAAGAGCGGCAGCTTGGTAGTGAAGTCGGGGTGGGCCAGTACGGCGCACGCGCCGACCTGTGCAATCGACTCGCACATCAGCACGCCGGGCAGCGTCGGCCTGCCCGGAAAGTGCCCCGGGAAGAAGTACTCGTCTCCGGTTAATCGCCAGATCCCGGTCGCCGACACGCCCGGCTCCAAGGCAGTCAGCTCATCGACGAGCAGGAACGGCGGACGGTGCGGAAGCAGGTCGATCGGTGCAGGCAACGAACTCATCTGCGCATCTTGGCCCAGACGCGGAGCGCCGCCGGTGATCGAGCGGTAGCTCGACCACCGGCGGCGCCGTGTGGGATGTGTTGTTCTTCTCGAACCTCAGCTCAGGAGTGTGCTCGGATCAATGCTCGGCGGGACGAGCACGGCGTCGATCACGTGGATGACACCGTTGCTGGCCTCGACGTCGACGGCAATGACGTTGGCGCCGTTGACGGTCACACCGTTTTCGCCGGCGACGAGTTCGATCTCTTCGCCCTGCAGGGTGGCCACAGCGCCGGTAGCGACGTCGGACGACGGCACTTCGGCACCGAGGACGTGGTACGTCAGGACCGCCACGAGGGCGTCCTTATTCTCCGGCAGGAGCAGTGCGTCGACGAGGCCGGCGGGCAGTGCTGCGAAGGCCTCATCGGTCGGAGCGAAGACGGTGAACGGACCTTCGCCCGACAGCGTCTCGGCGAGCCCAGCGGCGGTAACTGCAGCGACGAGCGTGTTGAACGAGCCGGCCTCGACGGCGACGTCGACAATCGTGCCGACTTCCATCTCTTCTTCCATCGCCTCTGATTCCATCGCGTCAGCGACAAGCAGGGCAGTGGCGTCGATGCTCGGCGGGACGAGCACGCTGTCGATCACGTGGATGACACCGTTGCTGGCCTCGACGTCGACGGCAATGACGTTGGCGCCGTTGACGGTCACACCGTTTTCGCCGGCGACGAGTTCGATCTCTTCGCCCTGCAGGGTGGCCACAGCGCCGGTAGCGACGTCGGACGACGGCACTTCGGCACCGAGGACGTGGTACGTCAGGACCGCCACGAGGGCGTCCTTATTCTCCGGCAGGAGCAGTGCGTCGACGAGGCCGGCGGGCAGTGCTGCGAAGGCCTCATCGGTCGGAGCGAAGACGGTGAACGGACCTTCGCCCGACAGCGTCTCGGCGAGCCCAGCGGCGGAGACCGCAGCGACGAGGGTGTCAAACGTGCCAGCAGCGATAGCGACGTCGACGATCGTGCCGACTTCGGCTGCTTCGGCGGCTTCAGCTTCGGTGGTGGCGACGTCAGCGTCGTTGCCGTCGCTGCCGCAAGCCGTGAGTGCCAGAACACCGGCGACGAGGCCGGCTGCAAGGCGAGTAGTGGTGGTGCGCTTCATTGGGGGGACTCCTTGAGAGAGATGAATGCTGTTGTTCACGCCGCGTGTGCGACATTGATCTCTCTACGACGCCCGGCGAGTCCCGGATGAAGATTCTTCAAGAAACTTTGGATTCAGTCGTCGCCCGGGCGGCGGTCGACCTCGTTCGCCGGGTCCCCCGTCCAGCCCGGCGGGTAGGTCAGCGCCAACTCTGCCGGTGTCGGCGCGCGTTCCACTCGGGCCGCGTCGGGCAGTTCAGCCATGATCGCCTTCATGATGCGTTTGGTGTCGGCATCGACCGACTTGCCCTTCAATGCAACCGGCGCGCCGACGCTGACACGCACGATGGGCGGATCGGTGAGGTTCAGCATCTTCGGGCCGCGACTCGACCGCGGCCACACTTTCTCTGTGCCCCACAATCCGACCGGGATTACCGTGGCACCCGACATCTGGGCGAGCTGGGCAGCGCCCCAACGCCCGGTGAGCTTCGTCGTGAAGAATGCGGGGCCACGCGGAATGGTTCCCTCGGGCATCATCGCCACCATCTCGCCGCCTTCGAGCGCGTCGGCAGCTGCCTGAAGCGGCTCGTCCGAGCCCGTTCCCCGATCGACTCTGATGCCGCCCATTGCGGTCGCGATCTGTCCGACAACGGGAGCGTCGAAGACTTCCTTCTTGCCCAGGAATCGTGCGGTACGGCCACTCTTGCCGATGACGATCGACATCGCAGAGACGTCGAAGTAACTCCGGTGGTTGGCACACAGGATGACGGGCCCGTCTGCGGGGATGTTCTCGACGCCACTGATTTCGAACCGGGCGTAGGGGTACGCGGCCGGACGAGCCATTTGGAGCGCGAGCCGCTGCACCTCCAGGCCCACCACAGGGATCTTGACGACGCCGGGCGACACGTCAAGGTTCATCGTGGGCCATCGGCGAGCTGCAGCCATCAGCACCATGCGCGGATCAGGGTTGACGACCACCGGGTTGCCGACGGCGTCGAGCATCGGTGTGTCGTACACGCTGTCGGAGTAGGCGTAGCTGTGAGCGAGATCGATGCCATGTTCTTCGGCCCACGCCGTGATGGCTTCAAGCTTGCCTGCGGACCAGACGAAGGGTCCTTCCAGGGTCCCGTCGTAGTTTCCGTCTTCTCGCACGCGGTAACGCGTCGCGACCACATCGTCGAGTCCGAGTCGGTCGGCGAATGGTTTGACCAGGTCATAGGGCGTCGTGGTGGCGAGCACGATGGGCCGGCCAGCTGTGCGATGCATTTCGAAGGCCGCATCGGCAAACGGCTGCACCATGGCGACCAGACGGTCAGCTACCTGATCAGCGGCAGCGCTGACTGCCGCCTGGGAGTGGCCTTTGGCAAGCGTGACCGCCTGGCGTGCGAGCGCCATCGACGGCAACGTCTCGCCAATCGTGTTGAAGAGTCCGAACAGCAACTTTTCGCCGGGAAACGGCTTCGACGACAGTCCTGCCAAACGCATGGCGTCGGCGAAGACCTCCCCGGATGCTCCAGCGAGCAACGTGCGGTCGAGATCAAAGAACGCAGCGCCGTTGTGGGTCTCGACCGCACCGTCCGCTGGCTCGTGAAATGCAGTGCTGTTCGAGGATGCTGACACGCCGTCACTCTATGCTGGCGTGCAGATCAGGACCCGAAAAATGGGAAAGACCCGGATGGGGATCCGGGTCTCTCAACCTGGGAATGTCCGCTGTTGGGGGAACAGTTGTGGACTTCCCGACGAGTGGAACAATGGGGGGTGTTCTCACGTCGACTGTGTTACTTGTGAAAGTATGCACATGCGGAACGTGATCTGCCAAGAAGATAACTGAGATATCTGATATCTTTTTTTGCGATGGATGTCCGGCAGTTATCTACCTTGGTCGCTGTTGCTGACCATGGCACGTTCTCGGCGGCTGCGCGAGCGCTCTTCACCGTGCAATCCAACGTCTCCGCGCACATCGCTCGCCTCGAGAAGGAACTCGGGGTCACGCTGGTCGATCGACAACACGGCAAACTCACCGACGAGGGGGCTCGCGTTGTCGAACGCGCACGGCGCGTCCTCAACGAAGTTGATGACATTGTGGCCGACGTCGCGAGTCGCGACGCCGACATCTCCGGCCAGACGCGCCTCGGCGTCATCGGTACGACTGCGCGCTGGCTGGTGCCCCAGATGCTCGGTCGGCTCGGCACCGAGCACCCTGGCGTCCGCACCGTCATTCAAGAAGGCGCGACCTCGACGCTCATTCCCAACGTGCTGTCCGGTCACCTCAACGCAGCGCTCGTCCACCTCCCGATCGACGACCCAGAATTGGTCATCGAGCCGCTCTTCGCTGAGGACCTGTTCCTGCTCGCCAGTTCAAGCCACCCCCTCGCCGCGCACGAGACCATTCCGCTTCGCGACCTTGATCAGGTCCCGCTGCTGCTCCCCCCGATGGGTTCAGCGCTCCGCAAGGTGCTCGAACGCGCTGCGGCGGCGGCGGACATCACCTTGCGCGCCCAGGCGGAAATCGACGGCGTGCGTCTCCTGGCTTCGCTTGCCTTCGACGGCTTCGGCGCTGCCGTCGTCCCCGCCACGGCGGTGCCCAATTGGCTCACCGGAGCGTTTCGAATGATCAGCGTGCCCGAACTCCCGCGGCGTGTCGTCGCTTTTGTCAGGCGCCGCCGGCCGGGGCCCAACGCGCCGACGCAGGCCACCCTCGAGGTGCTTCAGGCACTCATTGCAGAACGCGGGCACCTGCAAGCCGGCGTCCATCCCGGCACCAGCGCAATCAATCCCCTCCGGACCGATTGAACACCTCCGACACCTCACTGCCGAAACTCTTCGGGTACAGCAGGTGAGCCGCTGCAGCTCTAAGCTGTACTGTCGAGGACAATGACGACGGCACCTCTGCAGGACTCGACGTTCGCGCTCTCACGACTCCTGCCATCGAAGGCACACGCCGACGTCCGCGAGTTCGGCGAACGCACCGTGGTGTGGGTTGAGTTCGAGGACTCTGACGAACTCATCCGTCTCACCTCGGGAACCTCGTCGCTCCTTGCGGTATCAATCGACACTGCGCTCGATCAACGCATTCCCCTGGTGATCATGATGTCGTGCGCCGGCGCCGACATTGTCGAGGGCATCGCAGCGCTGCACGGCTGGGGTCTCGTGGCTGCTGCACTCACGCGCTGCTCAGGCGTCATCCCGACGGCGATCATCGTCGACGGACCAGCCGTGTCCGGACCCGCACTCCTGTTGGGAATTGCCGACATTGCCGTCATGACCGCTGACAGCTACGCGTTCGTGCAGGGTCCCACCATGGTCGAGCAGTTCACCGGTGTCGGAATCGACATCGACGAACTCGGCGGTGCGGCCAACCATGCGCGTTACACCGGCGTGCCATCCGCCGTCGTCCCAGACCGGGCCGCGGCACTTGAGACGGTGGAAACGATTTTGTCGTACCTGCCGAACCATGTCGACGAAGAACCCCCTCGCTGGCCGAACGACGACCCACCGGATCGACGCTGCCCCGAGGCTGGCGAGCAGATTCCGGAATCGTCGACGGGTAGCTACGACGTCCGTCAGGTCGCCGCTGCAATCGCTGACGAAGACTCGCTGTTCGAGCTGCGCGATCGGTGGGCGGCCAACGTCGTCACCGCCTTCGCCACCATCGACGGTCGACCTGTCGGCATCGTGGCCAACCAGCCCATCTCGCTGGCTGGCACGCTCGACATTCCGGCGTCGCAGAAGTCGGCACGATTCGTCGCGTTCTGTGATGCCTTCAACGTGCCGATCATCACGCTGGTCGACACCCCCGGTTTTTACCCCGGCAAGGACCTCGAGTGGCGGGGCATGATCCGTCATGGCGCCCAGCTCGTGTACGCGTACGCCAGAGCCACGGTTCCTCGCATCTGCGTCATCTTGCGCAAGAGCTACGGCGGCGCCTACATCGTGATGGATTCCAAGACGATGGGTAACGACCTCTGCCTGGCATGGCCGTGGGCAGAGATCGCCGTGATGGGTGCCGGACAGGCTGCAGCGATTCTCGCCCGCCGCTCGACACCCGAAGAGAAGGCGGAGTTCGAACGGGACTACGCCGATCGCCTCCTCAACCCCTACGTCGCCGCCGAGCGTGGCTTCATTGACGCCGTCATTGATCCCGCCGACACGCGCGCCGAGATCTCGGCAGCACTCGCCGTGTTGGAAGACAAACGCGAAATGATCGTCGAACGCAAGCACGGCAACACGCCGCTCTAGCGCGCCGAGCTGGAACGGCCGCGTGCCAAGATCAGACGATGCCCGCATATCTGATCGCAGATACCGATGTTCACGACCCTGCCGGCTACGAGCAGTACAAGGCGTTGGCCCGCCCCATCGCCGAGAAGTTCGGTGGTGAGTACCTCGCACGCGGAGGTGAGCTGCGCGTCGATGACGACGATCTCTGGTCGCCGACTCGGATCGTGATCATCTCGTTTCCCGACTTGGCATCAGCACACGCCTTTGTCGACAGCGACGAGTACGCGCCCGTCAAAGAGATGCGCCGAAAGTATTCGAAGTCGACCATTGTCATCGTCGACGACACGATGCCCGTCCCATTGCGCCAGTCGGACGAGTCAGGCACGTAGCCCGCAGCGTCGGTGGTTTCTCTCAACGGTAATCATCCGACAATTTTGCGCATCACCAGACGCCCAGATGCATTTGATCTGGTCCGGCGAATGGGGCTGATCTGCGACCTCTGCAGGTGCGAGCTCCGCCAACAAGTGCGCAACGTTCTCACACGGGTTGGAGCACTCGCCCCGACCGCGAGTATCTTGATGCGTTCGGGCGGGGCGAACCTCTGACCGACAGTTCATCATCGTTCGAGCCCGGAGGAAGCCACAGTGCCCGAAACCATCACCATTACCGACGACCGCACCGGCAAGACCGTCACGGTCCCCATCGAGGGTGGTGTCTTCCCGTCATCGGCTTTGCGTGAGTTGGACCCGACCTTGTACTGCTACGACCCGGCGTACTTGTCCACGGCATCGACCAAGTCCTCGATCACCTACCTGGACGGCGCCAACGGAATCCTCCGGTACGGCGGCTATCCGATCGAGCAGCTGGCCGAAAAGTCCACGTACCTCGAAGTGGCGTACCTGCTCCTCAACGGTGATTTGCCGAACGAGACGCAGCTCACCGAATGGACGCACGACGTCACCCACCACACGTTCATCCACGAGAACATGCGCAAGAAGTTCGCTGAGGGCTTCCACTATGACGCCCATCCCATGGGCATGTTCGTGTCAGCAATCGCTGCGCTCGGCACCTTCTACACCGGCTCCAAGGACGTCGACGATCCCGCACAGCGCAACATCCAGATTCGCCGGCTCATTGCGAAGAGCCCGACCATCGCGGCGATGTGTTACAAGTTCTCCGTTGGCCTGCCCTACAACCAGCCGAGCAACGAGCTGTCCTACGCCGCCAACTTCTTGAACATGATGTGGAAGATCGGCGACTACGAGGTCGACCCGATTCTCGAGCGGGCGATGGATGTGTTGTTCATCCTCCACGCCGACCACGAGCAGAACTGTGGCACCACCGCAATGCGCGTCATCGGCTCCAGCCATGCTGATCCGTACTCGTCAGCTGCAGGCGCAGCCTCGGCGCTCTACGGACCGCTGCACGGTGGCGCCAACGAGGCCGTCGTTCGGATGCTCACCGAAATCGGCTCCATCGACAACGTTCCTGCATTCCTCGAGTCGGTCAAGAACGGCGAAGGCCGGCTCATGGGCTTCGGTCACCGGGTCTACAAGAACTTCGACCCCAGGGCGACGATCATCAAGGAGACCGCCTACAAGGTCTTCGAGGTCACTGGCAAGAACCCGCTGCTCGACGTTGCGCTCAAGCTCGAAGAGGCGGCTCTCGCTGACCCGTACTTCGTCGACCGCAAGCTCTACCCGAATGTCGACTTCTACTCCGGTCTGATCTACCAGGCCATGGGCTTCCCCACGTCGATGTTCACCGTGCTGTTCGCGATCCCCCGCATGGTCGGCTGGCTCGCTCACTGGCAGGAGCTGCTCAACGACCCGGCCCAGAAGATCAGCCGTCCCCGCCAGTGGTACGACGGCCCCGGCGAGCGCAACTACATCGACCTCGCCAACCGCTGACCTCAGCGCCGACGAACAGTACGCAAGCAACACGTTGCGCCGACGAATGCCCTCACAATCGGGGGTGTTCGTCGGCGCAACGCTTTTTCAGGGTCTGGTAATCAGAGGGTCGCGAGGACCGTGTTGAACGTCTGGCTGGGGCGCATGATGGCGCTGGCCTTGACTGCGTCGGGGTAGTAGTAGCCGCCGATGTCTGCCGGGCTGCCCTGGACTGCGCAGAGCTCGTCAACGATCTGCTGCTCGTTGGCGGCAAGCTCCGCCGCGATGGGAGCGAACTTCGCAGCAAGCGCTGGGTCGTCGGTCTGCCCTGCCAGCGCTTGGGCCCAGTAGAGCGCGATGTAGAAGTGGCTGCCGCGGTTGTCCAGGCTGCCGAGACGACGTGCCGGTGACTTGCCGTTCTGCAGCAACTGTCCTGTGGCCGCATCGAGTGTCTCGCCCAAGATCTTCGCGGTCTGGTTCCCGGTGACCTCTGCGAGATGCTCGAACGACACCGCGATCGCCAAGAACTCACCGAGGGAGTCCCAGCGGAGGTAGTTCTCCTTGACCAACTGTTGAACGTGCTTGGGGGCCGAGCCGCCTGCGCCGGTCTCGAAGAGTCCTCCACCGTTGAGAAGCGGGACGACCGACAGCATTTTGGCGCTCGTGCCGAGCTCGAGAATCGGAAACAGGTCGGTGTTGTAGTCACGCAACACGTTGCCCGTGACCGAGATCGTGTCTTCGCCGGCGCGCATGCGGTCGATTGAGTACTTCGTGGCATCGACCGGCGACATGATCTCGATGGTCAAACCACTGGTGTCCCCCACCAGATCACGGTCCTGCAGATACTCGTTGACCTTGGTGATCAACTGGGCGTCATGGGCACGGTTCGCGTCGAGCCAGAACACAGCCGGAACACCGGTGGCGCGAGCACGACTCACCGCGAGGCGGACCCAGTCGCGGATCGGCTCGTCCTTGACCTGGCAGGCACGAAAGATGTCACCCTCAGCCACTGCGTGTTCCATCACGGTGCTGCCGGACAACACATCAACAACGCGGATCGTGCCGGCCGAGGGCGCTTCGAAGGTCTTGTCGTGACTGCCGTACTCTTCTGCCTTCTGCGCCATGAGCCCCACATTGGGAACGGTGCCCATCGTGGTCGGGTCGTAGGCGCCATTTGCGATGCAATCATCGATAACTACCTGGTAGATCCCTGCATAGCTACTGTCGGGGATCGTTGCCTTGACGTCTTGCTGGTCGCCTGCGGCGTTCCACATCTGACCCGATGTCCGAATCATGGCAGGCATCGAGGCATCGACGATGACGTCGCTCGGCACGTGCAGGTTGGTGATGCCGTTGTCTGAGTCGACCATGGCGAGGTCAGGACCGTTCTCGATCGCCGCAGCGATGTCGGCCTCGATCTGGGCCTGCTTGTCGGCGGGCAGGTTCGACAGCGAAGAGATGACATTGCCAAGACCGTTGTTCGGGTTGGCGCCCGCTGCCGCGAGCGCGTCGCCGTGCTCGGCAAACACA
This sequence comes from uncultured Ilumatobacter sp., assembly GCF_963980585.1. Classification (NCBI taxonomy): domain Bacteria; kingdom Bacillati; phylum Actinomycetota; class Acidimicrobiia; order Acidimicrobiales; family Ilumatobacteraceae; genus Ilumatobacter; species uncultured Ilumatobacter sp. The sequence goes on along the minus strand of NZ_CAXCAM010000010.1, from coordinate 30,074 downwards.
TCGGAGAAGTACGCACGGACTGCGTGGCCGAAGATGATGGGGTCCGAGACCTTCATCATCGTCGCCTTCAGGTGGAGCGAGAACAACACGTCCTTTGCCTTCGCATCTGCGATTTGGTCAGCGAGAAACGCACGCAGCGCGTCGACACTCATCACGGTGGAGTCAATGACTTCGTCGGCCAGCACCGGAATCGATTCCTTCAGGATCGACACCGAGCCGTCCGCAGCCACGTGCTCAATACGCAGCGTTCCGGCTTCGGACACCGTGACAGACTGTTCGTTGTGGGCAAAGTCGCCGCTCGACATCGTGGACACGTGGCTCTTGGAGTCACTTGACCAGGCGCCCATGGAGTGCGGGTTGGCCTGCGCGTAGTCCTTGACCGCCTTTGGTGCGCGACGGTCGGAGTTGCCCTGGCGGAGGACCGGATTGACCGCCGAGCCCATTGCCGTGCCGTAGGCGGCCTTGGTCGCCTGCTCGTCGTCGGTCTGGGCATCATCGGGATACTCCGGCAGGTCGTATCCCTGCGCCTGGAGTTCAGCGATAGCGGCTTTCAGCTGGGGCACAGAGGCCGAGATGTTCGGCAGCTTGATGATGTTTGCTTCAGGCGTCAGTGCCATCTCACCGAGTTCGGCCAACGCATCGGGAACGCGTTGCGCATCGGTCATCCGTTCCGGAAAGGCAGCCAGGATTCGCGCGGCGAGGGAGATGTCACGTGTCTCGACGCCAACATTTGCGGCACCAGCAAACGCCTCGATCACCGGCAGCAGCGAGTACGTCGCAAGCGCCGGGGCTTCGTCCGTGAACGTGTAGATGATCTTCGAATTGCTCAATGTGGGATCCTTCTTCGGGCAGCGACTGCAGGCAGCAGACGACTGGACACTTGTCTTTCACTTGTCTACCACGATTTTCACGCGCTTTCCCAGCCCGTCGTGAACGATTCGTCATCTCTACCGCCTCATCCACACCCCAACCGGGCACAAGCACCACGCTCGCTGAAGCGACGCGCCCGACGGGCATCTACGCTGCCCTCCAATGGACTTCGACTGGACCTCGGAACAACTCGAACTGCGTGCACGCGCCCGCGAAGTGGCAGCCGGCGGTGTTGCCAAGTACGGGCGGCACAACGATTCGTGGATGAACGGCTATTCCAAGGAGTTCGCCAAGGAAATGGCCGAGAACGGCTGGATCGGCATGACCTGGCCCACCGCATTCGGCGGCGGCGGTCAGCCCGCAATCAACCGACTGATTGTCGGCGAAGAGATGATTGCCGCCGGCGCGCCGATCGCGTCAATGTGGTTCGCCGATCGGCAGATGGGCCCGTCGCTGATCACGTACGGAACAGCTGACCAGCAGGCTGAGTTCCTTCCGCCGATGCTGTCCGGTGAAGTCACCTGGTGTATCGGCATGTCCGAGCCCGATTCAGGGTCAGACCTTGCCTCGCTCACCACAACAGCCGTGCGCGATGGCGACCACTTCGTCGTCAACGGTCAGAAGATCTGGACCAGCTTCGCCGCTGACGCTGACTACTGCTACCTCATCTGCCGGACCACCTCCGACGGGCCGCCGCACCGCGGCATCTCCGAGGTCATTGTCCCGATGGACACACCCGGCATCGAGATCCGTCGCATCAAGGACATGACCACCAACGAGCACTTCTGCGAGGTGTTCTTCACCGACGCACGCGTGCCCGTCGAGAATCTCGTCGGCGTCGAGGGCGCTGCTTTCAAACAGACGATGACCCAGCTCGAGCATGAGCGCGGCGGCATCGATCGACTCGTGTCGAACAAGGCGCTCTTCGACATGGCGGTCGAGCGAGCCGACACGACCGATGCCAAGGTTCGCCAAGAGATCGCACAGCTCGAGATCGGGTACCGCCTCGGACGCATCTTGGTGACACGCGAGACGCTGCGCCAAGCGCCCAAGGGATTCTCCGCTGCAACCAAGTGCTTCTGCACCGAACACGAGCAGCGCGTCGCCGACTTCGTTGCACGCACATTCGGCGCCGACGCGCTGTTGTGGGACGACGTGACGCAGGGCCTCGCCTACGGTCCCGGCTACACGATCATGGGCGGCACCTCGAACATCATGCGCAACATCTTGGGCGAGCGCGTGCTCGGCTTGCCTCGCGAACCGCGCAACTGACCTGGCCCCGCCGCTGCACACGCTGACGTCGGCGACACCGAACGAAACGGCGCCTGCGATCAGGGCCGAATGGCGGTCCGCAACACGACCTCGCCCGAGGAACCCTGTCCGGGATCGTTCCCACCGGCCGCTTCTTCGAGGGTGATCGTGAAAAGTTCGATCCGATCGAGTTCGACCCCCGCCCACAGCGTGACGTTGCTGCCCTCGTGGAACGTGCCCACCGGAAGCAGATCGCCATCGGCAGTGCGCACCCAGCCCTCATAGAACTTTCCATCATCGCGCCGCGGGAGTCCAGGTGCGTCAAGATCAATTCGCAGCCCGGAGTCGAATGACGTGACGTCGATGTTGCCTCCCACATCCGGCACCAGCCCGGTCGAGGTGAGCTCAGCAGAGAACGCGTCGGTACCAATCTCGGCACCGCTGAGTGCACTGAGGACGATGATGCCGCCGAACAGGAACGTGATCGCGGCCGCTGCGCCGACGAGCGCTGGGCGGAACCACGTACGACGAGGAGCAGCCCCGAGCGACACCGGGCTCGACACCGGGTCGGGGTCGTCTCCGAGGGTGGCTTCGCTGCGAACCGCAGCGACGACTCGATCACTGAGTCCGGATGGCGGCTCGACCCACGTCGATGCGTCAGCGAGCAACGCCACAATGTCGGCATCGAGCACGCCGTCCAGATTGTCTGAGTTGTCGGAGTTGTTGCTGTCGTTCATCGCCCTGCCCGGTTCCGGAGCGTCATGTCCTGATCATCGCTACGTCGCGAATCGCCAAACGGTTCGGGGTGTCGATCTGCTGCATGCCGCATCACTGGTCGACGTCCTGTCGGAGGTGGCCGAGTCGCGTTGCCAGACGTCGGTGCGCACGATGCGAACGGGACTTCACCGTGCCGACCGCAACGCCGAGCTGCTCGGCGATTTCACTGTGCGTGTGACCCTGAAGGTGCTGCAGCCGGATGACCTCGCGTTCGTTTGGATCAAGGCTGTCGATCGCTGTTCGCACGCTCCATACGGTCTCGATCTGTTCGGCACTTGGCGGCAATGTGACGAGCGCACTGTCTGACGGGTCGGCATGATCAATCGCCTCGGTCGGGCGCCGCTGCTCTTTGCGGAGCGCATCGATGGCAGCGCGGCGAGCGATCGTGGCCAACCACGGTGCAAAATCCCGACCTGCATCGAAGTGATCGGCATGACGCCACGCCTGGAGAAACACGTGCTGCGTGACGTCTTCGGCACGTTGCCCGTCACCCAGTATCCGGTGGGCGACGGTGAATACCAGCCCGCCGAATCGCTCGTACATCGTGCGCACTGCGTCTTCGTCGCCGTCACGGAAGGCAAGCGCAAGTTCGGTGTCACGTTGTACCTCGTGCGGCGGACGGAACTGCTCCATGACCGACGCCAGCGTATTCGTTCCAAGCGTCCAAACTACGGACACGCGCGACGGGAAAGCCCCGGTCGCGTGCTCGACCGAAAACGACAACGGCCCGCAACACCATTGGTGTTCCGGGCCGAACTGGTCGTTGTGGTGGGCATGACGGGACTCGAACCCGGGACCTCTACCGTGTCATGGTAGCGCTCTAACCAACTGAGCTACACGCCCGTAGCGGACGACAGAATACCACTTACACACCCGCTCCCCACCCGGGCTGCCAGCTTTCGATTCGGGACTGTGGAACGGCGCTACGTTCGAGATCGTGACCGAATTCGACCTTGCCCTCACCATTCTTCGCCTTGCCGCTGGCCTCACCTTGGCAGCACACGGCGTCAACAAGATCAAAGGTGGGCTTGACGGTGTGGCCGGATGGTTCGACAGCATGGGGATGCGTCCAGGAAAGATCCACGCCCGATTCGCTGCATTCGGAGAGGTACTCGCCGGCCTGTTTCTCGCTGCCGGCCTCCTCACGACATTTGCCTGCTTGGGCTTCGTGGGGCTGATGACCGTTGCCGCGGTCACCGTGCACGTGGAGAAGGGTTTCTTCATCCTCGATGAGGGTTGGGAGTACGTGTTCATCCTCAGTGTGATTGCCATCACGATTGCCCTACTCGGGCCAGGCGGCTGGTCCCTCGACGCTGCGGTCGGCATCGACGACGACCTCGACGGCTTTGTCGGCTTGGCAATCGCTGGTGGCGGCGGGCTTGTGGCGGCGGCCGGGTTGCTCGCTGCGTTCTACCGGCCGCCGAAGGCCAACACGGAGACCGACGCCTGACGCTCAGTCGCGCAGGCGAACCGAAATGTCGTTCGCCATCAGCCGACCAGAGCGGGTGAGCACCACACGCTCGGGTTCCGTCGGATGCTCGACGACCATGTCACCCACCAATTCCAGCGTTGCCTCGTCGAAGGCTGATCGCTCGACACCGTCGCGCGTGCGCAACGTCAACTGCTGGCCCTCGGATCGACGTTGATTGACATCGAGCGTCTCCGACGAAGCCTCGACCGAGACACCGGCATTCACCGCGTCGATGTAACGGTCGGGGGTGCGGATGTTCCACCACCGGCGACCGTCGGCGTGTGAGTGCGCAGCACACCCAAAGCCGCGATAGTTCTGCTGACGCCAGTACAGAAAGTTGTGCCGCGACTCATGTCCGGGCACAGCCCAGTTCGACACCTCATAGTTGGCAAGGCCAGCCGCTGTCAGCTGTTCGTCGACGAATTCGTATTTGTCCGCTTGATCGTCGTCATCGGGGTGGCGATCCGGCTGAGCCGCAAGCGGGGTTCCGGCCTCGACCGTCAGCCCATACGCCGACACGTGAGGCGGGTCGAGCGCCAGCGCACCAGCGACCGTGTCTTGCCAGTCGACCATCGACTCGCCGGCCGCTCCGTAGATCAGGTCGAGATTGAATGTGGGCACGCCAACATCCCGAATCGCCTCGACCGACCGAGCGACGTTGTCTCGATCGTGAGTCCGCCCGAGAGCGGTCAACACGTGTGCGGACATCGATTGCACGCCGACACTCACTCGGTTCACTCCCCCATCGACAAACGAGCGCAGCATGGCCACGTCGACATCATCGGGGTTGCACTCGACGGTCACTTCTGCGTCGGGTGAGCGCGGGATCGACCCGATGACATCCGCGAGGTCATCGGGCGGCACCAGCGTCGGAGTCCCACCGCCGACAAAGATCGTGTCAGCGACCGGCATGCCCCCTTCAACGGCACGGCCGATCTCACGGCGCAGCGCCGCGAGATACGCATCAATGAGGTGGTGCCGATCGGTCCAGGTCGCAAACGCGCAGTAGTCGCATTTCGATGAGCAGAACGGAATGTGGAGATAGACGCCAAACATCAGCGTTCTTGGTGCCCCATGAGATCAGGGTACGCCGAGGCCGGGCGAGCGGCGCCGGCTCGACGCGCGATCAGACCGGCCTGAAGAGCAAGTCGAGCGCCGCGAGGCGGTCTCCCACCTGGTCGACCGGCACATCAAGCATCGCCGCAATAGCGCGTGTGTCGTCGCCGCGAACCGTGATGACCCGGCCGTTGAAGTCTTGACGCTGCACCTGGATGAGACGGAGGTACCGCGCCAGCATCTCGAAGGGCGATCCGCTCAACTGCACAAGCTTCGACACATCAATAGCCAGCCTCTTATTGGTCGGCGAATCGATGGCCGCCGCCTCAAAACCGGTCGCTTCCCGCGGGAGCAACTGCTCGATCGGCACGTTGTAGAACTGGGCCAGCCGATCGAGGCGCGGGACCGACAACGCCCGCTCGCCACGTTCGTAAGCGCCCAAGACAGAGGCCTTGAATTCTTGCGTCGACTGAGCTTCGACTTCCTGCAGCGACAGCCGCTTTTGCTTACGGATCACTCGCAGCCGCTCGCCCACCTGTTGACTGTACGCCGAGGGAGCATCGTCGTCGAGAATCACCATGAAAAATCAGCCTCGCAGCAGTCGTGCCCGCCACTAAACCGCGGAGCGTGTTGATCTGGTCACCTGATTCTAGATCGAATCGGAGCCGAACCCACGCTTCAGCGGGAGTTCGACACACAGAGAGTGGCCGCCACGAGGACTGCCGTTTCGGTGCGCAGAACGTTGTGACCCAGTTGGACCTGGGCGGTGGCAATGGCGAGTTCGCTCGGCGACCACCCGCCCTCCGGGCCGACCGAGATGAACGTGTCACCAACTGCGATATCGCGTCCGCCGGGCTCAGCGACGACCGACGATGCCAGCACATCGAGCGCGGGCACCGGTGGTCGCACCTCGGGCAGCCAGACCCGGCGGCTCTGCCGGGCTGCCTCGTGTGCGATGCGATTGAGCCGCTCGACCTGCTTCGCTGCGCGCTCGGCCTTCCATCGCACCACCGAACGTTCGGCGTGGAGGAATTGCACGGTGTCAATGCCAATTTCGACAGCCTTCTGGACCAACCAGTCAACTCGATCGCCCTTCGGAATTGCTGTCGCGATGGTCAGCGGTGGATGCGGTCGCGGTGTCACCACAACGGGACCGACGGGTTCGAGCGCGAGCGAGCCCCCTGCATGAATCACCCCCGCCAGCCTCCAGCGACCAACTCCATCGCTGACACTGACGCGCTCGCCCTCGCTCAGCCGCAACACCCGCGTCAGATGGTGTTCCGTATCGCTGTCGAGGACGATCGGGCCATCGATGTCAAGAACGTCACCGGCGACGAAGATCTGCGTCGACGCCGACCGACGCTCCTCGTCAACGGTCATGATGTCAACCGATCAAGAAAACGCCGACTTGATTCGCGAGAACAAGCCCTCTTTGCCGTTGCCGACAACTTCGCCCCGCCCCTCGGCGTACGAGGTCAGCAAAGCAACTTCGTCATCGGTCAGCTTCGTGGGCACATCGACGCGGATGCGCGCGATCAGGTCGCCACGCCCGCGGCCGTGAAGGTGCGGAACGCCGCGTTGGCGCAGCACAAACTCCCGGCCCGACTGTGTGCCTGCAGGAACAACCAGGGCTTCATCGCCGTCAAGCGTTTCGAGAGTGAGCGACGTGCCGAGCGAGGCCTGCGCAATCGAGATACCGACGTCGGTGACAAGATCGTTCCCATCGCGCTCGTACCGCTCGTGCGGTGCCACTCGCAGATGCACATAGAGATCCCCGTTGCCGCCGCGGCGCGGGCCCGCTGCCCCACGCCCGGTCAGCCGCAGCGTGGACCCGGTGTCGACGCCCGCGGGGACATCGACCTGATACGTCTTGTCGACGGTGACACGACCTTGGCCACGACATGCTGAGCAGGGAGTGGCGATGACTTCGCCCATGCCGCCACACCGGCCACACGGGCTTGCGGTGACCATCTGACCAAGCAGGCTCTGACGCACGCGCTGCACTTGTCCCGAACCGCCGCAGTCGCTGCAGCTGACCGGCTTGGTTCCCTCGCCCGCACCGCTGCCATCGCAGTCGTCGCACCGAACCGGCAGTTTCAAGTCGACGCTGACTTGGTCGCCGAACACCGCTTGCTCCAGCGTCAGGTCAGCGACAATCTCAAGGTCTTGGCCGCGTGGCGGTCCACTCGGACCACGCTGGCGAGCACCCCCGCCGCCGCTGAAGAACGCGTCGAAGATGTCGCCAAGACCGCCGCCGAACATGTCCTCGCCCGACTGGCCCCCGCCGGAGCCGCCGCCGACACCGGCTTCGCCGAACTGGTCGTAGCGCTGACGCTGCTGGTCGTCGGAGAGCACCTGATAGGCACGAGCGACTTCTTTGAACTGCGCTTCTGCTTCCGCATCGTCCGGATTCGCGTCGGGATGAAGCTCGCGGGCGCGTTTTCGGTATGCCTTCTTGATTTCGTCCGCGCTCGCGCCGCGCGAAACACCCAAGAGTTCGTAGAAGTCAGCCATGACGCCCTACATGATGCCGTGAAAAGTGCGGTGCGAGACGGTCGGACTGGTGGCCGACCGAGACATCAGCCCTCTTCGATGCGGTGACCGAGCTGTTCGCTGACGACTTCGACCGTGGCAAGCGCCTGGGGATAGTTCATCCTGGTCGGCCCGAGCACACCGACTGAACCCAGGTGCTCACCGTCGACCACAACCGGTGCGACCACGACCGAGCAGGCCGACAGCGGCTCAACTCCGTGCTCGAGCCCAATGGCAACCGACATACCGCGGCCAACAATGTCACTGACGAGCGAGACCACGACGAACTGCTGCTCCAGGGTGTGCAGTACCGACCTGACGACCTCAACCGCATCGAACGCGTCGGCCACGGCAGACACACCACCGGTAAACACCTGATCGCCCGCACCCAGTTGCAAGAGCCCTTGCAGGCCGGCCTGGGTCAGCCGATCGACCGATGCATCGCTGGTTGGGCTGACCTGCGTCACCGCGCCGAGCACCGAGCCCGACAGTCCTGCTGACAAGTGAGCCGACGCCGTAGCGAGGCAAACATCGTCGTCGAGTTCGTCAATCTCAATACTGACGTTCTCGACCGTGCCATTGGCGAACACGGCGACGACGGTCGCCATCGTCGATGACAGCGAGACAATCTGGACACGGCGAATCGGGATGGCTTCCGCCTTCGGGCCAACGACGACCGCGGCGTTGTTCGTCAGTTCGGCGAGCAGATTCGACGTCTGGTGCAGCATCTCTTCGAGCCGACCGTGGGCTGCGGAGAAGAAGTCACCGACCTGGCGGGTCGTGGCTTTGTCGAGGCGGCCAGGCGTTGTGAGATGGTCGACGTAGTACCGGTACCCCTTGTCGGTCGGGACGCGGCCCGCCGAGGTGTGCGGCTGCACCAAAAAACCTTCGGACTCAAGATGGCTCATCTCACTGCGCACGGTCGCCGAGGAGACCTGAATGTTTCGCGCTGCAGCGATATGCGTCGATCCGACCGGCTGCGCGGTGGCGATGTACTCCTGGATCACCGCGCTGAGAATGGCGGTCTTGCGATCGTCCAACATTGTGGAGGTCATCCTACTTCGCCCGCCGATGAGCCAGATCGGCGCTCACGCGTCGCGCAGCATTCGGAGTCGGCGGAGGGCTTCCTCGCGTTCAACTCCATGGTCCACCATCGGCTCGGCGGAAGTTTTCACCCAACGGTCGACATATTCACCGCGACGGTCGTACCGCTCTTGCTGCGTCGTCGGATTGAACACACGAAAGTATGGCGATGCATCGGTGCCCGTGCCGGCAGCCCATTGCCAGCCGTGATTGTTGGAGGCAATGTCGCCGTCGAGCAGGTGCTGCATGAACCACCGCGCACCCCACTGCCAGGGCAGGTGCAGATCCTTGACGAGAAAGCTCGCCACGATCATGCGGACTCTGTTGTGCATCCAGCCCGTCGCGAGGAGTTGACGCAGACCAGCGTCGACGATGCCAAAACCGGTCTCGCCTGCCGTCCACTGATCGAAGCGGCGGCGTGCGGCGGTGTCGGTGTCGACGGGCATTGCATCGAATCGGGTATTGAGGTTCTTCCAGGCGGTGTGGGGCTGGGTGAACAGCACGTCGGCGTAGAAGTCGCGCCATGCCAGTTCGCTCGAAAACACCATGGCGCCGTCGTCCTTCGGGCCCGACAGATCCAGATCCGCCAAGAGCGTGCGGGGGTGGATGGTGCCCCACTTCAGGTCAGGGGACAAGTGACTGGTGCCGGCAAGCGCCGGCTGATCGCGCAAATCGTTATAGGCACTGACGCCCGATCGCATCGTGCCGTCCGCAGCAGAGGCCGCGTCGAGAAACGACGCCCAACGATCAAGTGCAGCAGCCTCACCAACAGACGGCAGGCGGCATCCTGGCTCCGGCGGGTCGAAGAGCGGGTGGCAGTATTCATCCAGTGCCGATGTCGGTGCCCAGGCCATGTCGCCGCCAGGGTCCGGGGCCGGAGGCTCCACACCGGCCTGTCGCCAGATCTTCGAGAACGGAGTGAACACCTTGTACGGGGTGCCGTCCCCCTTGAGTACGCGACCAGGATCGACGGCATACGGCGAACCGACGCCGGTGAGCGAACGTCCCTGTTCGGCCAACGCTGCCGCGACCAATGTGTCGCGTTGCCGGCCGTAGGGCGCATAGTCCCGACTCACGTACACGGTGCTCGCATCGAACGCAGCAGCAATTGCCGGAACCTCGACGGCTGGGTCGCCGTGTCGGATCAGCAACCGAGATCCAAACCGGTCGCGAATCTGTTGGTCGAGATGATTCAGGATCCCATGGAGCAAGGCTCGCCGAGGCGCTCCGGCGCGAGCGAAGCCTGGATCAATGACGAAGAGCGGCACCACGGTCTGGTTGTCGGATCCGGCGGCGAGCAACGCTGGAAGGTCGCCAATCCGAAGATCCCGACGGAACCACATGAGCGAGCGCTTAGTCACTGCTCGTTTCTACCGCGTCCATGCGCACGGCGTCGCTTTCAACTGCCGATCACTCGACGCCACCAAGCATTCCGGAAGACACCGTGCGGGTCGAGACGTGTGGCCAAGTCAACGAAATCGTCAAACATCTCGTATGCCGTCGCCGGATCGAAGAGTTCGGCGTGAAAAAACTTGCCCCAATGCGGCCGCGGCGCAAAGGGTTCGAGTGCCTGCTGCACAGTCCGGACCGCGTTGTCGTTGTCCCCGGCAAACCACGTGAAGTGAAAGCCGACCGATGCGCGGTGATAATGCGGGCTCATCCACATCTCATCGGCCGCAATCGCCCGCACCTCAGCAACCATCAAGCGGTCGGAGAAGTCGGCAGACGCCCGACGAAGAGCATCAAAGGCCGCGTTCCCATCGACGGCGTCGACAAAAAACTCAGACTGGACTTCGTTGCCTGCGCTCGGAGTGAAGCCCATCCGGAAGTGCGGCAGACGCTCGCTCCACAGCCCGGGCTCACCCAATTGTCTGGTGCACGACGACGCGTCGAGACCTGGGACGGGGTGGTGTTGCATCGTTGCGGCCGGAGCATCAAGAAAGGTCGACCGCGGCGACATTGATCGGTCGCTTCCGTCGGTACGACGCTTGATCCACACCTGCCCAACCTGTCCTCCCAGCGAGCCGGCGAACGTCGTGAAGATGCTCACGCTGTAGGCGGCGTTCAGAATCATGCCGAGTTGATCAACGGCGAGGTCGAGCGGCAAGTCGTCATACACATGCTGCGCAATGTCGTAGTCGAAGTCAACATCGAGCGTGACTGTGGTGATCATGCCGAGGGCACCCAGTGACACCACCATGCCCTCAAAGTCAGGCGTCTGCCGATCGACACCGATGATCTCGCCGGACGACGCAATGAACTCGAGCCCGGCAACCGACGTCGCGAGATTCCCGTGCGCCGCGCCCGAGCCATGAGTCCCTGTCGAGATCGCGCCGGCGACCGAGATGTGCGGCAAGGAGGCAAGGTTGCGCAGCGCCGCACCGTGTGGGCGCAGCGACCGAGCAACATCTGCATAGAGCGCTGTGCCGGACACGGTGATCGACCGCGCGTCGGCATCGAACTCCGGCGGTCGGTCGATGTCGCTCAGGTCGATCAGATCAACCGCATCAGCGATGTCCGTGAACGAGTGTCGGGAACCGATGCCACGCACGCTCGGGGACTCGCGCACGATCGACGCTGCCTCATCAACGGTTCGCGGCCGATGAATCGTTCCGGCATAGGAGTGGTTGCCCGCCCAGTTCGTTTCGCTTGTCGTCGACGGACCCTGAGTCATTGTCCGTCATTCTCCCGCACACGGCCGCGTTCGTCGATCATCGCGCCAGAGCAGTCTCAGCACGCCGCCGCGCCGTCGCCAGCCAGTACACGCTGGCGGCTGCGACGACCAACAGGCTGATCACGCTGCCATAGCCAAGTGCCCATTCCACGCTGACCTGATCGGCGATGACACCGGTGATGGGCCCGCCGATCGGCGTCGAACCGAGAAACACGACTGCTTGGAGTGCCATCAGGCGGCCGCGCATATCGCTGGGACTCTCTTGTTGCATGATCGCGTTCGCCGCGGTGATGAAGCCTGAAGCTCCAAGTCCCATCGGCATCGCCCACAGAAACGCCACCCAGATGTTGGGCGCCCAGGCAATTCCAATCGCGGTGACCGACAACACGACCGCGTTACCGAAGTACCAGCGCAAGCTCACGTGGCGGAGACGCGCCGTGAGGAGCGCGCCGGTCAGCGAACCGACCGACATCACGCCGAGCACATAGCCAAAGGATTGGTCTCCACCCCACTTCAGATCAGCGAGTTTCGGGAAGACCACCTGCTGGTTGAACGCAAAGGTCGACACGACGAGCAACACAACAAACAGCACCAGGAGGTTGCGCCGCCCGACGATGAAGCGCAGTGCGTCTCGCACCGGCTGGCCGCCCTTTGGCCGAGGCGGAGAGGAATGCATCTCGTTGGTCCTGAGCGCGGTCAGCGAGAAAATGATTGCCGAGAACGTGGCACCGTTCAGGAGAAAACACACACCTGTACCCAAGGCTCCAACGAGCACCGCCCCGATCGCCGGCCCGACGATGCGCGATGACGTCATCACCGCGGTATTCAGCGATGTGGCGTTGGTGATCTCTTCGGGCGGCACCAGTTCGGTGACGAGGCTCCGCCGGGCAGGATTGTCGAACGCATTTGCCACACCGAGCGCCAACGACATCGCGTACACCAGCGGCAGGTTGATCAGTCCGGTCACGTCGAGCAGACCAATGGCAAACGCCTGCGCCGCCATCGCCGACTGCGTGACGATCGCCATTTTGCGCTTGTCGAGCGCATCAGCAATCGACCCTGCCCACGCACCGAGAAACAACATCGGGAGGAACTGCAGGCCGATGCTGATGCTGACCGACGTCGATTCGCCGGTGAGCCGGAACACCAGAAGTGACATCACCGTGAGCTGCATCCAAGTGCCCACGTTCGAAACAAGAAGCCCCCCGAAAAAGAGCCGCACGTTCCGGTATTTCAGTGACCGAAAGGTGGTGGCTCCGAATCGAGACCGTTCGATCGGGGAACCGCTGGCAGGTCGCCGAGACGATCGAGATGCCACCGGATCACGAGGATCAGTTGGCAAGGAGCTCACAAGGTGCATCGTTAGCACGCACACCCGATGCTTGACGATGCGGTGCCTGACCCGCCGCCGTCCTGTCGCCGACTAATCGTCGAGCTTGAGCGCGTCGATGAAGACGTCGCCGGGCACTTCGACCCGACCGATCGACTTCATCTTCTTCTTGCCCTCTTTTTGCTTCTCGAGCAGCTTGCGCTTCCGCGTGATGTCACCGCCGTAACACTTGGCCGTGACGTCCTTACGCTTGGCCTTCACCGTTTCGCGGCTGATGATCTTGCCGCCGATTGCTGACTGGATCGGCACATCAAACATCTGTCGCGGGATGAGCTCTTTGAGCTTCTCGCACATACGGCTGCCGTAGGCGTAAGCCTTGTCACGGTGCACGATCGTGCTGAAGGCATCAGCCGGGATCGCGTTCAGGAGCAGGTCGACCTTGACTAAATTGCTCTTGCGGTAACCGGCGAGCTCGTAGTCGAGGCTGGCATAGCCCTTCGTCCGCGACTTCATCTGGTCGAAGAAGTCGACAACCACTTCGGCGAGCGGCACCTCGTAGACGAGTTCCACCCGCTCAGGCGAGAGGTACTCCATCTTCTTCATCTCGCCCCGCCGGGTCTGGCAGAGATCCATCAACGGTCCCGTGTAGTCGGTAGGCGTGATGATCGAGAGCTTGAAGAACGGTTCCTCGACGAAGTCGATGCTCTGCGCTTCGGGCAGATCGGCTGGGTTGTCCACCTTTATCTGCGTACCGTTGGTCTTGGTCACGAGGTACTCGACGCTCGGGGCGGTGGCGATGAGTGCGAGGTCGAACTCGCGCTCGAGACGTTCCTTGACGATCTCCATGTGGAGCAGGCCAAGGAATCCACATCGGAAACCGAAGCCGAGCGCGCCCGATGACTCGGGCGTGTAGGTGATCGAGGCGTCATTGAGCTTGAGCTTGCCGAGCGCTTCGCGCAGCGTCTCGAAGTCGTCACCATCGATCGGGAACAAGCCGGAAAACACCATCGGCAGCGGCTCGCGGTAGCCAGGAAGCGCTTCGGTCGAGCCGTGCACCGCGGTGGTGACAGTTTCGCCCGACTTGGCATCGCCCACTTCCTTGATGCCCGCAATGAGATACCCGACCTCGCCCGGACCGAGCTCTTGACATGGCGTCATCACGGGCTCGCGCGCACCGATCTCGATCGCCTCGTGCTGGGCGCCCGCGTTGATGAACTCGACCTTCGTGTTGGCCTGCAGCTTGCCGTTCATGATGCGGATCGACGAAACGACGCCGCGGTATTGGTCGAACTGGGAATCGAAGATCAGACCTTGGAGCGGAGCATCCGGGTCGCCCAGCGGTGCGGGAATGCGCTCGATGATGGCGTCGAGCAGGTCGGGTACACCGACGCCGGTCTTGGCTGACATTGGGATGATCTCGTCGCGCGGGATCCCGAGCACGGTCTCGATCTCACCTGCGTAACGGTCGACGTCGGCGGCAGGCAGATCGATTTTGTTGAGCACTGCCACGATCTCAAGGTCGTTCTCGAGGGCCAGGTAACAATTCGCAAGCGTCTGGGCTTCGATGCCCTGCGCAGCATCGACAACGAGCACCACGCCTTCACACGCGGCCAGGCTGCGGCTGACTTCGTATCCGAAGTCAACGTGTCCCGGCGTGTCGATGAGATGGAACGTGTGTCCCTTCCATGGGACGCGGACGTTTTGCGCCTTGATCGTGATGCCACGCTCACGCTCAAGGTCCATTGAGTCGAGGTACTGGGCCTTCATGTCGCGTGTCTGCACCGCCCCAGTGATCTCGAGGATGCGGTCCGACAGCGTCGATTTACCGTGATCGATGTGCGCGATGATCGAGAAGTTCCGGATCTTGTCCAGAGTCAGCGCTGAGTTGGTGCCGTTCATGACGTACCCAACGCTATCTGGCAGCGGTTGCGGTGAGCTTGTCCCGTCCCTGCTGCGACTCAATCTCATCGTGAATCAGCAACTTCGAGGACCATTGGCGCACACGTTGGGGGTTCCGATGCCGGTCGGTAGAGTTTCACGGCTGTTCGGCGCTGCCCTCTGTGGCCCGACAAGATCGAAGAAAAAGGCATCACCCACATGGCAAACATCAAGAGCCAGAAGAAGCGCATCCTCACCAACGCCAAGAGCGCTGAGCGCAATAAGGCCGTTCGTGCCGAGGTGAAGACGCGTGTGAAGGCCGCCCAGGCCGCGGTCGGCACCGACGGCGAGACCGAAGCCCTTCGTCTTGCAATCAAGCGCATCGACAAGGCGGCCCAGAAGGGCGTCATGCACAAGAACGCAGCAGCTCGTAAGAAGAGCCGCTTGATGAAGCAGCTGCAGCCCGCCGACTGAGCTTCCTCATTCCGATGTGAGCGCCGCCGTTGTGCGGCGCTTTTGTCGTTTTCGGCTCAGCGCAGCTTGCTCAAGCGAGCGACGAGGACTTCCATCACAAGTTCTGGTTCGAGATCCTTGGCGCCGCGTAGATCAAGATCGGCCTGCGCGATCCAATCGAGCGCCCGCTTGGTGTTGGCCCCACCGAGCTTATTGTAGTTCTGCAGCGCCTTCTTTGCCGGGAAACCCTTCAGACCCGTCGCCGCTGCGGCGTGATCCTCGTTGCGAGCTTCGACTCCATCAAGCTTCGCGATGCCGGCGTAATGGTTGTGCAGAATCGACATCACCTGCAGAGGGTGTCGTCCGCCTGCGTGGACCATTCGTCCGAGCAAGCCGAGCGCCTTCGTGGTGTCACCGGCCATGATCGCATCGGTGAGGTCCCACGGCGGAACTCCCCCGGCCTCACCAATGAACGGCTCGATCTGAGCAAACGACAACTTCTCGCCAGCCCCGTAGGTGCTCTTGAGCGTCGCGAGGATCCCGTCGAGCCGACCGGCGTCTTCGCCGAGCCACGTGGCGAGCTGAGCGGTCACTCCCCCGTCCATCTTCAGACCGGCTGCGCTGACCTGGTCGGCGAGCCAACTTCGCTTGTCACGACCCGGCGACGTGTTGTGCACCTTGCCTGAGGCCTTAACCGCGTCGCTGAGTTTCTTCGACAGCCGTCCTGTCCCGCCTGCGACGAGCACGAGATCTGAAGAATCAAGTGGGTTGTCAACGTAGGCCAAGAGCGGCACAAGGTCATCGGCGTTGAATCGACTGACCTGGCGTGCGATGACGACTCGCTTGTCGGTGAGGAACGGCATCGTCTGGGCCGCATCGACAACGAGTCGGAGTTCGTACTCCTCGCCGTCGAACTCATCGACCATCATCGAGCGCTCCCCATCACCGACCAACTCGTGCACGAGGTCGCTCACCGCAGTGCGCAGAATCGATTCGTCGTCACCGGTCAGGAGATGTGTTGCCATGGGGAGCCCGATTCTTACCGCGTCCAGCGCCAACTGCGACAACGATGACGCAGATCGTTGCGACGACGCCCCAACCGACCCAGGGCCATGGCAGCGCAGGCTCGATGCGTTCACCCGACATTGCAATGGTGTCGACCCATCGCGTTCCGAAGCGCGCGGGAAATATCAGCAGCTGTGCCAGAGCCGGAATCCATCCTGCGAACAGGCCAGCAGGCAACCCGTAGAGCATCACTGCGCCAGCCACCAGGACTGCCAGCAGGTTGACCGGCACGCTCACGAGCGGGGGTGCCCCTCGATGCCGAGGACGCTGCCGTACGATGAGTCCCGCGTGACGTCGTACACCTCTACCCCGCCCGGTACATCGGACCCCACAGATTCAGGCCGCGCCGGCGACCGGCCACTCATCGATGGGCCCCGCTGGTACCGCGCCCGCATTCGGTCGTGGGGCCCCCTCGCTGGCCTGGTGATTCCGACAATCGTCGGTGCCCTTTCCTACGCATCGTTGGAGTACTCCGACGCCTCCTGGAGCGGCGCGGTGGGCCTGGTCGGGGGCATCATCGCTGCGCCCGGCTTACTCGTCGTTGGGGCCCCATTCGGCGACTCAAGCCTGTACTCCCTTGCGATTACGGCGTCGGGCGTCCTCTGGTTGATCGTCGGCCTGATCGCGTCGCGGCAAGCCACGAGGAACCCTCTCGCCACGTGGGCTGACTACTGGCGCCACTATTTGTGGTTGGCCGGTGGCATCTGGGTCGGCGCAGGCATTGCGCTCGGCCTTGCCACGGTCTCGATCGGCGAAGCACTCTTCTGATCGGGATCACCGGATCGCACCGTGTCACGCGGTGACCAGGTCACGGAGGCCAGCAAGTTTGGCTGGGCCGAGGTCCAGAACCCGCTCAAGGTCGTCGGCGCCGAGGAACGGTCCGTTCCGATCTCGCTCCGCCACGATCGCTGCGGCCGTCGCTGGGCCCACGCCCGGGGAGGGTCTCAAGAAGACGCGCAGCGGCACGATTGACGTCGAGAGGCCCAGCCGGAGTCTCCGCGACCGGGCCCGACCCAACGGATGAGAGCGGCGGCGCCACCTCGCCCTCGACTGGCACATACCCACGCGCAAAGTCGACGAGACCGGCCAGGTTCAGCACGTCGAGATCAGCATCGGGAGTTGACCCCCAGCTGCCCGAACTGTTTCATCGACTCGCTCGCCATTCGGCAGTCGATAGACGCCCGGCTGAACAACGGCTCCGGCGACATGAACAAGAACTTCGTCCGGAGTGACGACCTCTGTCGGCTCGCTCGCAAAGACCGCTGGGGCGGCCAGTGTCGAGGCGGGCGCCTCTGCCGACGACCCTTGCGGCACCACCGCTTCGGCTGGCGGCGAAGGGGACCGGACGAGCCAGAACGCTCCGACACAGACGACCATCATCGACACGGCGGACACCGTCAGTCGCGCTACACCAAAGCAGCCGAGCCAGGGACGCACCCGATCGACAACCGGCTGCACCGGCGCGGGACGTGCCACCGCACCTTCAGGGACTTCCTCCACGATCGACCTCCTCGACCCGGAGTGCAACACGCGGGAATCCGGTCACGCTGAGCTTGCAATAGGAGGAGGTCGGTACGACCGGCCCTAACGGCTCCGGGCGCCCAGGCGCCCAGGATTTGTCATTCCTCCATCGCCTTGAGTCGACAGATGAACGACACCGGGCCAACTCAGTACAGACGCATCGTGAGCTGACGTCGATAGCCGGCGGTACGCGGATCGTCCGCCCCCATCAGCTCCAAAATGTCGACGAACTGCTGACGAGCGTCATCATCGTCCTTCACCTGATCGAGGAGCGCGATGAGCTTGCTGTCGTTGTCGTCATCCGGCGTCTCGCCGACGCGCGCCGACGCAGCAATCTTGCGGGTCCGATCGTTTTCGGGGATGCGTTCGATGAGCGCCAACGCCTCCTCGACACGACCGTCGGCCACGAGCAATTCGCCCAGCGCACCAATCGCATCTTCGTTGGCCGGCTCCATCTCCAACGCGATGCGCAGGCTGCCCTCATCGCCTCCGGCAATCAACTCGCTGATCGCCTGTTCCTGCTCGGACGGGGCCAGCGAGTCGATAAAGGCCTGGACCTCGTGCTCAGGCTGCGCTCCCATGAATCCATTGACCACGGCGCCATCCTGCAATGCGTACACCGCAGGAATCGACTGCACCTTGAACGCTTGACCGATTGCCGGGTTCTCGTCAATGTTCACCTTGACGAGCACGACCTTGCCGTCCGTCGCATCGATGACCGACTCGATAATTGGGCCCAGCGTCTTACACGGGCCGCACCATGGAGCCCACAGGTCGACCACGACGGTGACGTCCTTCGACTTCTCGATCACTTCGGACTCGAACGTTGCGTCGGTGACGTCGATTGCTGCCATCAGGCCAGGCTACCGAGCTGACATCAGGGCGGCCAGCGCGCCGGGCACGCAAGTCGTCGTCCCACGCGGGTCCCCATCTCGCGGGCATGGTCGCTACCCTCGGCTGCAATGAGTGATCATGCCGGCATCGACGTCACCAACGTCACCGCCTGGCTCGACGCGCATATCGAAGGCGCCCGGGGCCCGTACACGTTCGGCCTGATCGCCGGCGGCCACTCCAACCTCACCTTCGGCGTGCAGGACGCAGCGGACAACCATTTCGTCCTGAGGCGCCCACCGCTCGGCCACGTCCTGGCGAGCGCTCACGACATGAGTCGCGAGCACCGAATTATCTCGGGTCTCCAAAATTCCTCAGTACCCGTCGCCCCAGCTCTTGGGTTCTGCGATGATCTCGATGTCAACGGCGCACCGTTCTACGTGATGAGCTACGTCGACGGGAACGTCGTGCACGACCTCGACGAGGCAAGATCCACGCTCAGCGTCGAGGCCCGCGACAACGCAAGCCGGTCGCTGGTCGACACCATGGCCACCATTCACAGCGTCGACCTCGATGCAACCGGACTGACTGACCTCGGCCGCCATGAGGGATACATCGCACGACAGCTGAAGCGGTGGTACAGCCAGTGGAATCAGGGCAAAACCCGCGAGCTGGAGGCGGTCGATCGAGTGCACGCTGCGCTCGCGGCACGGATCCCCGACCAGGGCCCCGCCACGATCGTCCACGGCGACTATCGGCTCGACAACTGCATGGTCGACGACAACGGCAACGTGGTGGCCGTGCTCGACTGGGAGATTTGCACCCTCGGCGATCCGCTCGCCGACCTCGGACTGCTCCAGGTGTATTGGACGGGTCCCGACGACGAAGCGAGTGCTTGGGACGGCATTGCGACCACCGCCGACGGCTTCTGGAACCGTGCTGACCTGGTGGCCCGCTACGCCGAGGTGTCCGGGCGTGACATCTCCCAACTCGACTTCTACGTCGCATTCGCCTACTGGAAGCTCGCCTGCATCCTCGAGGGCGTCTACGGGCGCTACCTCGGTGGAGCGCTCGGCGATCAGGACCCTGCCGATCTCGAGCCCTTCAAACTTCAGGTCGACGCTGCAGCTGCCAAGGCCGAGCAGTACGTGGAGCAGTTCACATGAGCGAACAACCCGGCGCGCCCGGTACCAACACCGACATCGAATGGCTCACCACCGAGCCGATGTTGCACGAGCCAATCCTCATCGTGATGATGACGGGCTGGATCGATGCTGCAGGCGCCGCCGCGGCGGCAGTTCAGGTGGTCGCCGATGAGTGCGAAACCGCTCCGATGGCACGCTTCGACGATGACACATTCATCGACTATCGGGCCCGTCGCCCGACGATGGAGTTGCGCGACGGCGTCAATACCAACCTGCGATGGAGCCACATCGAGCTCCTCGCCGGTCGCTCCCCTGCGGGGCGCGACGTGCTCGTGTTGATGGGCCCTGAGCCCGACATGAACTGGCGACGCTTCTCGAAGGCCATTGGAGACATCGCGGTCGAACTCGGCGTCACCCACATGATTGGGTTCGGGGCGTACCCGTTTGCGGCGCCGCACACTCGCACGCCTCGGCTCTCCTGTTCCTCGCCCTCGATCGACGTGCTTGCCAATGTCAACTTCGCCCGCAGCTCGGTCGATGTGCCTGCGGGCATGGCCGCCGCACTCGAACACACGATGCATGACCGCAAGATCCCGGCTCTCGGCATCTGGGCACAAGTCCCGCACTACGTGTCGTCAATGACGTACCCCGCTTCGTCGGTCGCCCTGCTCGACGGATTGGCCGAGGCAACCGGTGTGCGCATTGCCGGCGCTGCGCTGCGCAACGAAGTCGGTATTCAGCGTGAACGGATCGACCAAATGGTCGCCGACAACGTCGACCACCAGCTGATGGTCACGCAGCTCGAGTCGTTGCATGACGCGGCGGTCGAAGACGATGCCGATGCCGCAGACGCCGCGGCCGAGATGCGCTTGAAGTCGGGCGACGAAATCGCCGCAGAAATCCAAGAGTTCCTCCGCGGCCAGCCCGACGCCTAGTCCCGCCACAGAGAGCCCCGACCCCGATGTGACGCGGGTCGGCGCACTACGTTCGCGTCATGAAGATCGACGGCAACATCGGTAACAACCTCCACGACGTGCCCGCTCAGGCAAAGGACGTCGAGGCTGCTGGCTACGCGGGAGCCTGGGTCGCCGAAATGGCACACGACCCGTTCCTCCCGTTGCTGCTCGCGGCCGAGCACACCGAAAACCTGGAGATCGGCACGTCGATCGCGGTGGCGTTCTCGCGGTCGCCGATGACCGTGGCGAACACCGCATGGGATCTGCAGGCGTACTCGAAGGGTCGGTTCGTCCTCGGTCTCGGTAGCCAGATCAAGCCGCACATCGAGAAGCGTTTCTCGATGGAGTGGAGCAAGCCTGCGGCCCGGATGCGTGAGTTTGCCTTGGCCATGCGAGCGATCTGGAACACGTGGCTCACCGGCGAGAAGCTCGAGTTCCGCGGCGAGTTCTACCGGCACACGTTGATGACCCCCATGTTCTCGCCCGACAAGCGTGAACTCGACGGTTTTGGTCCTCCGAAGATGTTTCTTGCTGGGGTCGGACCCCTGATGACCGAGGTCGCCGGCGAGGCATTCGACGGCTTCATTTGCCACGGCTTCACCACCGAGAAGTACCTGCGCGAGGTGACCATTCCTGCGCTGGCCCGTGGTCGAGAGAAGGCCGGCAAGACGATGGAAGGGTTCGAGATTGTCGGCCCATCGTTCGTCATCACTGGCAACAACGACGAAGAAATCGAGAAGGCTGCGATCGCCACTCGCAAGCAGATCGCGTTCTACGGTTCAACACCGGCGTATCGCCCCGTGCTCGACATGCATGGTTGGGGCGGGCTCCAAGACGAGCTGAACACACTGTCCAAGCAGGGCGAATGGGACAAGATGGGCACGCTCATCGACGACGAGATCCTCAATACGTTCGCTGTCGTCGGCGAGCCTGAGACGATCGCCGGTGAACTTGGTGCCCGATACGGCGACGTCATTCAGCGTCTCAGTTTCTATGCCCCGTACGCCAGCGACCCCGACCGTTGGTCCAAGGTGATGGCCGACCTCCGCGAGGTCTGATTCGTCACCCGACGGACAACCTCCTCGTCAACTTCCTCATCGCCCTGGCGCTGGGCATCCTCGCGAGCCAATCCGCGATCTTCGGCCTGCTCTACGTCGTCTATGCCCTTGGGGCGTTCTTGCCGAGTCTCGCAATCGCAGTGCGACGGCTCCACGACACCGGCAAGTCGGGTTGGATGTTGCTCATCAGCCTCATCGCCATTGTTGGTTTCATTGTGCTGCTCGTCTTCCTCGTGGGAGCGAGCATGGGCACGAACGCGTACGGCGCAGCCGCCGAGGACTGATCGATGATGTCTCGGGATTGAGCCGACTCGATCCCGAGATCAGTCAAAGTTCGATGGTGCCGGACACGCGCACGTCGGCCACGCCTCCGACCCAAATCTCTCCGTCGGCCTGTTCGACCGAGATGCTGCCCGTGGTTTGCGCTGCGACATACGGCGCTTCCACAATGCCCATGGCGAGCAGCCACTGAGCAACGGACGCATTGAGACTGCCGGTCACCGGATCCTCGCGAATCGAGCCGTTCGGGTCGTTGAAGAACGCACGGAGCTCAATCGTTGCGACATGACCGACCGGGTGGAGCCCGACCACGCCAACATCGAAGTGGCTCGCCGTGGCGGTTGGTGCAGGCAGACCGAGCACGTGCTGAGCAGACGAGAGCAGCAGGCCCATCCAGCCGGGACCGTTGTCGATCCAACTGCTGTCGACGACGTCGGCCGCGTCGATCCCGAGCACGTCGAGCACCCGGTCGAGATCGTTGGCATCGACGGGCTCGTGCCGGGTCATGGGCGGAGCGGCGAACGCAAGAGCACCAGATGCCGACTGGCGAATCTTGATGAGCCCGGCACCGCATTCCTGCACGATCACGCCATCACGCTTCGGGATACCGCCGGCTGCGAGCCATGCGGCACATGCCCCAAGCGTCGGGTGACCGGCGAAGGGCAACTCAGACTTTGGTTCGAAGATCCGGACTCGATAGTCCGCTGCAGCCACTGTCGGCGCGAGCAGGAACGCCACCTCAGACAAGTTGGTCCACCGAGTGACAGTCTGCATTGTCGTTGCCGACAGGTCCTGAGCCTGGTGCAGCACCGCCAGGGGGTTTCCGGTGAAGGGGCCCGCAGCAAACACGTCAACCTGGTCAAAACGGTAGGTCCTCACTGTTTGCCCTCATCTTCCGGTCCGTCTTGTCCGTCATGGCTGCACCGGCCGCAGACACCCTCGAGGGCGAAGTGTCCCGGCTCCAGCGTGAAGCCGATCGCATTGCGGGCTTCGGAAATAAACCGCTCAACCGTGTCGGCAGGCACGGATGTGATTCCGCCACAATCTCGGCACACCGCGATCAGTCCGTGGTCGCCACCGAGCCGGACGAGCGACGGTCCGTGCCCTGCATGCACATGCGTGACGATGCCGCGGTCGGACAACACGCTGATCGTGCGATAGACGGTTGCCTCGTGGATGCCCGCTGCCTCAGCTTGTGCCAGGGTCGTCAGCGCCCCTGCATCGATGGGCCCGCCGTGCCGCAGGAGCGCTGTGAGCACCGCGACCCGCGGCCCCGTCGCCCGACAGTTGTGCGTCCGGAGGATTGCCTCGGCGTCCTCGACCGTCCAGCCGTCGACCGTCCAGCCATCGAGGGGAGTCACTGACTCGTCATTCGCGTCCATCGGCCGAGATTAGTGATCGACCATCAGCGATGAACGTTGACCCGGTTGCTGGCGTCAGTGTGCATGGCCGACGCCCGCAGCGCGTCGGCGGAACGAACCGCCCGCGACAAAGGCAAGCACGAAGAACACCGCTGCTGTGAGCACGATTGTCGGACCTGACGCGACATCGAGGTGGTAGCTGGCGTTCATCCCGACAAACCCGCTGACCGCTCCGATCAAGCCGGCGAGCATGAGCATCCGGGAGAAGCTGTCGGTCAGCATGCGCGCCACCACCGCGGGGATGACCAGGTTGGCGGCGATGAGCGTGACGCCCATGACATTCATCGTCGACAACACCGTGGCAGACAGCAACACCATCAGAAGTGCATCGACCACGTTGGTCCGCACGCCCGTGGCCCGCGCCACTTCGGCATCGAAGGTGGTGAACAACAGCTGGCGATATCCGATGAAGATGAACGCGAGCGCACCGATCGAAACGCCGACGATCAGCCAGACGTCGGCCCAAGTGACGCCGAGCACGTTCCCGAAGAGCAGCGCATCGGCGTTCCGACCGGGCGACCCGTAGATCTGAACGACCGCAAGGCCGAAGGCGAACGCCGCAGTGGTCACGACACCGATCGCCGCATCCGATCCAATCGGTCGGCGCCGCACGATGCCGCCGATGGCCAACGCGGTCAACACGCCCCATGCCCCAGCGCCGAGGAACAGGTTGATCCCGAGCAACCCGGCCACCGCGTATCCGCCGAAGATGGAGTGCGAGAGCCCGTGGCCGATATAGCTCATGTTCCGCAATACGACATAGCAGCCGACGACCCCGCAGAGTGCGCCTGCAAGCGTCGCCACGAGCACACCGTTGCGGAAGAATTCGAACTCGAACGGCTTGAACACGTCGAGTGCCACGAGGCCTGGCTGTGCCACCGAGTTCACGCAGTCGCCTCGCCGGCGTCGCGAACGACGCCGAGCGGCGCGTCGACGACCACGCGCATTCCACCGTGCTCAAGGATGTGCATCGGCGAGCCGTAGGTCCGTTCGAGGACATCGGGAACCAGCACTTCGTCAGGCGAACCAGCCCCGATAATGCGGGTGTTCAGGCACACGATCTTCGGCAGATGCGCGGCGATCCCGTTGAGATCGTGGGTCGTCAACACGATCGTCAAGCCCTGCTGGTTGAGCTCATCAAGCAGGTGCAGGACATCGTGACGGGTGCGGACGTCCAACCCGGACGTCGGCTCGTCGAGGAAGATGACCTCGGCCTTGGTGAACAACGCCCGTGCGAGAAAGACACGCTGCTGCTGTCCTCCCGAGAGGTCACGAATGTGGCGGTGCCCGAGGCCTTCCAGGCCAAGCCGTTCGAGCACCTCGCGGATTTCGACACGTTCGGCACGCCTGATCCATGGAGTCCGCCAGCCGCGAGCTCGAGCCATTCCGACGCACTCGGCAACAGTGACCGGAAAGCTCCAGTCAATCTGTTCGACCTGGGGCACCAAGCCCACGGTCAGACCGGATCTCCGCACGACGGTGCCAGTCGATGGAGCAACCGTGCCAAGCAACGCCTTGAGGAGCGTCGACTTACCCGACCCCGAGGGCCCGACGATGCCGACCAAATCGCCGTCGGCTATCGACAAGTCGACGTCGCTGAGCACCTCGCCAACGCCATAGTCGACGCTCAACTGTGCCGCTTCAATCATGGCTGCGCCCGGCTTGACTGCCCCCATCGTGGGGGTCCGACTCGCGGGTAGCCCAATCATTGGGGGTACGTCGCTTCGTCGGTCGCGACGTTCCTGAGCTCGAACGCCGCGAGCGTCGCAGAGTCGCCACCGAGCGCATCGGTCATCGTGACAAAGTTGGACTTCATCAAACCGAGCCAGGAATGCTCGGCTGCGCCGGGCTCACCCGGCAGATCGTCGTCCCGAAGGTCGTCGACATACACCGCCCCGGTCTCGTTTGCGATCTGCTCGAGGACGGGCGAAGGGAAGACCTCCGAGCCAAACACCGCCGGCACCCCCTCCGCGTCGATCTGCTCGATCAGGTCGATGACGTCACCTGCAGTGGGCTCGCCGAAGTCGGCCGGCTGCACCGCACCGATGACGTTCCACCCATAGGTGTCGGCAAAGTAGGCGTACGCGTCGTGATACGTGACCAGCTTGCGTTGATCGACTGGAATCGTGTCGAACGTTGCGGCGATGACCTCATCGAACTCGTCGACCAGTGAGCTGAACGCTGTAAAATTGGTGTCGTAGAACGACTCGCCGTCGGGATCGACGCCGACCATGGTGTCGCGGATCAGACCGGCGTACACCTTGACCAGCGTCGGATCGGTCCAGAGGTGCGGATTGGGCTTGCCATCCGATTCAGGAAATGAGAAGTCGTACTTGTACTGGTCGGGTCGAATCGTCTCGTCGCCCAACTCGACGAGTGGTACGCCATTGGCAAGGTTGGCTTCGGCGAGTTCCTTCGTCGGTTCTTCTAACTGCAGTCCATTGATGAAGACCACGTCAGCAGTGCTCAACAATTCGGCTGCCGAAGGAGGCGGCTCGAAGGTGTGCGAGTTGGTTCCTTCGGGAACCAGGCCAACAATCTTCGCTCGATCGCCGATGATGTTGGCCGCGATCGAAGTGATGGGTGCGACCGTCGTGACCACGAGGAGCCGATCGTCCGAGGGCTCACCAGACGACGAGTCGGAACCGCCGCCACCCCCGCAGGAGACAGCAACGAGACTCGCGAGCACAGCGAGCGAAGCAAAACGAAAGGGGAAATGACTGCTCATCAAGTGCAACGCTAGATGCGAGCTGATCGCAACACGATGTCGTCCTCAAAAGAATCAGAGTGAAATATGACCGACCGACGCAATCAGGGCACCATCAGGTGGGCAATTGAGAGCGGATGTACATTGACCGAACAGCTATGACCATCACACAGCACGACACCACCGATCCGGCCGGCCCCTCCGGCCGACACGACGATCACGGAATCCGTCTTTTGACGGGCCTGCTCACCGACAACGACGCAGCAGACGCGCTCGCATTTGCGGCGGCCGGCGGCTCCGTACTCGTCGCACCAGAGCCAGACGACGCCGTCGCTGCTGAGCTCTGTGGCGTCCGGGTCGAAGCCGCGCTCCCTCGTGCCGAGTGGTTCGTCACGCTTGCCGACCGCCCCGAAACCGTTCGCCTCGACGGAGAGGTGCCCATTTTCAGCACCCTCCGCACGCTCAACGTCATTGGAAGCGACACAGCGATTGCCGCCACGACAAGTGTTCGGTTCCACCATGAGCCGACCATCACCGTCCGACGCGTCGGGAGCGGCTGCATCGTTGCGTCCGGGGTGGCTGACCTCGATGCGCTCCAGCAACATCGCACGCTGGGCATCTACGTTGCTCGACTCCTCCGCCCAGCATTCCCGACGAGCACGCCGACTCTCGGCCTCGCCGTCGTCGGGTACGGCCCATTCGGCGGCATGGGTTACCTGCATGGCCTCGCAGCTACCGAGACCGACGGGTTGGCCTTCACAGCTGCGGCCGATAACTCGCCGGATCGCATCGAAGCAGCACGTCTCGACTTCTCTGATCTTGTCGGCCATGATTCCGCCACCTCGCTCGCCACGGACGACGATGTCGACGTGGTCGTGATCGCTACGCCCCCGAGCTTCCACGCCGAGTTGGCCATCGAACTCCTCCGTGCCGGCAAGCACGTCGTCATGGAGAAGCCGATGGCGATCACACGCGCTGACGCAGAGCAGGTCATCGCCACCGCAGCCGAGCACGACCGGACCGTGACGGTGCACCAGAGCCGCCGCTGGGACACCGATTTTCTTGCCGTCCAGCGCCTAATGCGCAACGGCGATCTCGGTGAGGTGTTCAACATCGAGACCTTCGTCGGCGGCTTCGAACATCCGTGCCGAGCCTGGCATTCGGAAGACTCCATCTCCGGCGGCGCCGTCTACGACTGGGGTTCACACCATGTCGACTGGATCAACCAGCTCTACGGCAGCGCACCGAGTCGAGTCCTGTGCACCACCCACACCCGGGTGTGGCACGACACGACGAACGTCGACCAACTGTCGCTGTGGATGCAGTGGGCTGACGGCCGTGAGGCCACTTTCCGCCAGAGTGACGTCTGCGCCATTCGGCGCCCCAAGTTCCACATCGAGGGAACAGCAGCGACCGTCGAGGGCCACTACCGGCCGCTCCGCACTGACGCTGTGGTCCCCGGACGAGGCCATCTTGAACACAACTCCCACCATGCCGAAGCACCTGTCGACTTGACCGTCGGCCGCTACGACGGCGAGCACGGCATCGTCACCTCGCAGGTCCGACCGGCGCCCGATCAGGGTTGGGGCTTTCACCGCAACCTTGCCGACCACCTCCTGCTCGGCGAGTCCCTTGCGGTCGAACCGGAGCAGTCGCGCGATGTTGTCGCAGTGCTCGAAGCAGCCCATCGTTCGGGCAATGAGGGCGGATCCCTCATCGAACTCTAAAGATGCGACACATCACGGGTCGCCGCGCATTGTTGCGGTCGGCATGATCGGGATCGGCGTCATCGGCGCGGGATCGATGGTTGCGCGCCTGGCTGTGCTGCCTGCAATTGTTGCCAGCACTCACGCGACACTCGCTGCTGCTTCGTCGTTGAGCACCCCACCATCGTCCGTTTGGTCTGATGTGTCTGTTGCCGACTATCAGGCTGTCCTCGATCACCCAGACGTCGACGCCGTGTACATCCCGCTGCCAAACGCCATGCACGAGGAGTGGACAATCAAGGCCGCCGCAGCGGGCAAGCACGTACTCTGTGAGAAGCCGATCGCGGCGAGCGTGCAGGCCGCAGAGCGGATGCGAGTGGCATGCGACGATGCAGGCGTTCTGCTCGCCGAAGCGTGGATGACACCGTTCGACCCCCGCTGGGCAGAAGTGATGCGTCTTGCCGCCACTGGACTGGTCGGCGCCATCACCGAAGTTCGCTCAACCTTCACGTTCACGATTGGACCCGAGGCGAGCGACAACTACCGATGGGACCCGGCACAGGGTGGCGGTGCCCTGCTCGACGTCGGCATCTACTGCCTCGGGCCCGCCGTCCAGCTGTGGGGGTCGAAGCCGTCGCACATCGACGCCTCGATCACGCCCGCCGCGCTTCGTGGAAGCGGCAGTGTCGATGCGGCGACCACCGCGACACTTCGTTGGGGCGAGAGCCGATCCGCTCGTATTCGTTGCTCGTTCATCGATGCCGAGGAGCAGCGACTCGAGCTCGTCGGTTCCGATGGCACATTGCTGCTCGAAGGCGACGCCCACACCGGCGGGACCAGGGCGACGCAGATCGTCTTGCGCTCGAACGACGGAACAACATCGACCATCAACGTGGCGGCGGCTGACCCGTACCTGACCATGGTCGATGCGTTCGCCGCCGCTGTGGCTCACCAGGAACCGTGGGAGCATTCCGCCGAAGACAGCCTCAACATGTTGGGCCTGATCGAGAAGATCTTGGAGGTTTCATGAACACCCTGTCCACCGAACGCCCCGCGCCACGCCACGAGTGGCATGAGCTGGCGGCGAGCAGCATCCATGCGGTCCACTGGGACCCCGTCGAGCCGACGGCGCCACCATGTCTCCTCGTCCACGGCCTAGCTTCAAATGCCCATCTCTGGGACGGCGTCGGTTGGCGCCTTGCTCAAATGGGGCATCCGACTGTGGCCATCGATCAGCGCGGCCATGGCCAATCTTCAAAGCCTGACGACGACTACGCTATGGTGACGGTCGCCAACGAAGTCCACGAACTCATTGCGCTCTGGGATTGGACCGCGCCGCTTGTCGCCGGTCAGTCATGGGGCGCAAATGTTGTGCTCGAGTTTGCCCACCGCCACCCCGGCATTGCCCAATCGATTACATGCGTCGACGGCGGATTCATCCAACTGCAGGATCGTTTCCCGGTCTGGGACGATGCAGCTGCCGCAATGGCGCCACCGAAATTGATCGGCACACCGTTCGACCGGATGCAAAAGTGGATGGCGTCGTCGAACCCCGACTGGCCGGAAGAAGGTCGGCTCGGTCAGCTCGCCAATTTCGAAGTTCGCGATGACGGCACCATCGCTCCATGGCTCACGTTCGAACGACATCTCCAAGTGCTTCGCGGATTGTGGGAGCACCAGCCGTCCGCGCTGTACCCGGAGGTCAACACACCGCTGTTGATGATTCCCGCCGACACCGGCGACGTCGCTTGGACCTCGTCGAAACGCCAGGCAGTCGATGCTGCGATCGCAGCGCTCCCCCACGGCCGCGCCGAGTGGTTCAGCCCCGCGCATCATGACGTGCACGCGCAGCACCCGGCCAAGGTGGCCGATCTGCTTCATCGAGCTTCCACGGAGGCAGACTTCTTCCCATGAGCGCTCGATCAACTCCATCCGCATCGTCCGCAGCATCGTCAGCAGCATCGTCAGCAGCATCGACCGCCGCATCGTCCGTGGGGCTTCCCCGTCTGC